>JBBRAW010000030.1:0-32859 GCA_038206385.1 Bacteroidia bacterium
AGCCTCGATTGGTTAATTTACATTATTATTTTCCTTTCGTCTAATATGACTTCAACAATTTTTCTAGAAACTATCAGCAATTTTAAGCCTTCATTTCAATTTAACAAGCACTTCTAACGTTTATTTAATTGATTCCAACCCAACCGTACTTTGAAAAAAAATCTTTGGGTGACAATCTAATTTGACTTGATAAAAAAATTTAAACTTCTTTCGCAGAAAAAACTTTTAGCAATATTGGAATAATTCCTACACAAATAGGAACATAAAAAAAGGGCTTCATTTCTGAAGCCCTTCGTAATTATTAATTCGTAAATCGTAATTTATTTACGCTAATGTTCTTTTCACAGAAACATTTTCATATCCTTCAATGATATCACCAACGCGAATATCATTATATCCTTGAATATTTAATCCGCAATCCATTCCTGCTTGAACTTCTTTTGCATCGTCTTTGAAACGTTTCAAGGAAGCAAGTTCTCCGCTGAATGCAACGATACCATCGCGTACAATTCGAATCTTAGTATTACGATTTATCTTACCATCTAATACCATACATCCTGCAATCGTTCCCACTTTCGGTATTTTGAATATTTCACGTACCTCAACATTACAAGTGATCTTCTCTTCAAATTCAGGAGCAAGCATTCCTTCCATCGCAGCTTTCACTTCATTGATTGCATCGTAAATGATAGAATACAAACGAATATCAATTTGTTCATTCTCTGCAATCTTACGCGCACTCACTGAAGGACGAACTTGGAATCCAATGATGATCGCATTCGATGCTGAAGCAAGCATTACATCCGACTCTGAAATCTGACCCACGCTCTTGTGAATCACATTCACTTGGATCTCTGGATTAGAAAGTTTTAATAACGAATCTGCTAATGCTTCAACAGATCCATCCACGTCACCTTTCACGATTACGTTCAACTCCTTAAAGTTACCAATCGCCAAACGACGACCGATCTCATCAAGTGTAATATGTTTATGTGTACGTATTCCTTGCTCACGTTGTAACTGTAAACGCTTGTTGGCAATTTCGCGTGCTTCGCGTTCATCTTCCATTACATGAAACTGATCACCAGCTTGTGGTGCACCACTCATACCTAAAATCATTACTGGTGTTGATGGCCCTGCTTCTTCAACTTTTCCTCCACGCTCATTAAACATCGCTTTCACACGACCAGAATAACATCCAGCAAGTACTACATCACCAATTCGAAGTGTTCCGTTTTGAACTAAAATTGTTGTTACGTAACCCCGACCTTTATCTAACGATGATTCAATTACTGTTCCTTTAGCATTACGATCGGGATTTGCTTTCAGATCTAATAATTCAGATTCTAGAATTACTTTTTCAAGAAGCTTCTCAACATTCAATCCTTGCTTAGCAGAAATATCCTGACTCTGAATTTTTCCGCCCCACTCTTCTACAAGAAGATTCATGGATGCTAATTGCTCTTTTATCTTTTCAGGATTTGCTCCTGGTTTATCAATTTTATTGATTGCAAAAACGATAGGCACATTTGCAGCTTGCGCATGATTTATTGCTTCTCGCGTTTGAGGCATCACACTATCATCAGCAGATACAACAATGATGGCAACATCAGTAACTTTCGCTCCACGAGCACGCATCGCAGTAAATGCTTCGTGACCTGGTGTATCTAAGAAAGTAATTTTTCGTCCGCCTTCTAATTTCACTTCATACGCACCAATATGCTGCGTGATACCACCCGCTTCACCAGCAATAACATTCGCTTTACGGATATAATCCAACAACGATGTTTTACCATGATCAACGTGACCCATTACAGTAACGATTGGTGCACGTGTAGAAAGTTCTTCTGGACTATCAATAGCATCTTGTATAGCTTCTTGAATATCTGCTGAAACAAATTCTATTTTATATCCAAATTCTCCAGCAACAACGGTAATAGTTTCTGCATCGAGACGCTGATTGATCGAAACAAAAAGTCCTAGGCTCATACAAGTTGAAATAATTTGTACTACTGGAACGTCCATCAATTTTGCTAATTCATTTGCAGATAAAAATTCTGTTACTTGAATTACTTTTTCCGATTGTTCTGTTGCAATTGCTTCTTGACGTTGCGCATGCAAATCACGTTTCTCCTTACGGAATTTTGAAGCTCTAGATTTTCCAGTTCCACTTAAACGAGCAAGTGTTGCTTTTATCTGATCTTGAATCTCTTTTTCTGTTGGTTCTACTTTTGGTCCTATAGGAACAATTGGTCCTCTTGGTCCTCTGTTAGGTCCACGATTTGGTCCTCCTGGTCCTCTATTCGGTCCACCCGGTCCACGATTTGGTCCGCCTGGTCCTCTGTTTGGTCCACCACCTTGTCCTGGAGGACGAGGTCCACCCTGACCAGCTGGACGATTTTGTCCGCCTGGGCCACCTGGTCCGCGATTAGGCGCTCCACCAGGAGTTCGTTCACCCGGTTTAGTAGTTTGGTTAGATCCTGCTACAGGATTCGAACCTTTACGTTTACGCTTACGACGATCTCCTTCAAAATCAGAAGATGATGCAACAGGTTTTTTCTTGGATTGCTCGGTTGGCAAAACAATTTTACCAATGATATTAGGTCCTGATAATTTATCAATACGAACAGAAATATGCTCTGGAGGAACTGGTGCAGATGGAGCAGCTTGTACTTCTGGTTTTTCAGCTACAGGTTCAGGTTTTTTAACTTCCAACTTAACTGGCGCTGGTGTTAATGCCCCTTTATTTGCTCCTGGCTTATGTACTTGTGATTTACCATCATGCGGCTTAACTTCTGGTGGCTTATTACCTTGTGGTCTCGCATCTGGCCTCCTCGTATCTGGTCCCTTTGAATGACCCGATTTAGCAACTGGTTTATCAGTCTTCGCTTTTGTCGTCGAATTGTTTTCGTCGCGCGAAGCTGTAAGATTTGCTTTCGCAGATTTTACTTTCTTCTCTTCATCGTTAACGATTTTTGCCTCAACAACAGGTGTTGGCACATCGTCATTTTTCTTATTAGCTTTCTTCTTCGGACCGGTTGCATCTAAGTCAATCTTACCGAGAATTTTAGGTGAATCAGAAAGTCCTGCATTCGCTTTTATAACTTCTGGTTCACCAGATTTTTCCTTAGCAACAGGCTCAGGAGTTATTACTTCAGCAACTGGTGCTGGAGCAGGTGCTTCTACTTCCTTTTTAGGAGCAGCAGGTTTTGCTTTCTCAGAAGCAGCAGAAAATTTAATATCATCTAAGCTCTTTTTCAAAACATCATCGTTATCCTGCTCATTTTCCATGTGTTTTGGTTCACTGGAACTAGGCTTGGCAACGATAACGATATTGTCGCGCTTGAGTTTTTCACGCGTCACTTCTTGAGCATCCATTTTGGCCATCTTATCTGGCTGATACTTCTCCTGCAAAAGGACATACGTCTCTAGAGGAATCTTCGTATTGGGGTTGCTATCAACCTTCACACCTTTCGATTCCAGGTACTCAACCACATGTTGCAAACCAACGTTAAATTCTTTGGCTGCTTTACTGAGGCGCACTGCTTTTTCTTCTGCCATTCTTGTCAGATTCGTTCTTTTGTAGACCAGTGATCGGCAAATCCCTGCTCTTGTTTTGGTAAATGATGTACTAAAATTTAATACATCACCATTACCGCTAAATACTAATTATTAATTCCGATTTCTGTTGGGCAGAAATCATCTTTCAATGCTTATTCAAACTCTGTATTCAAAATACGCATCACTTCCTTAATCGTTTCTTCCTCGAGATCAGTTCTGCTCACAAGGTCTTCAACAGAAAGCAATAACACACTCTTCGCAGTATCACATCCAATGTTTTTTAATTCAGTGATGATCCACTCATCAATTTCATCTGAGAATTCTTCAAGATCAACATCTTCCTCTTCATCTTCACTATCACGATAAACATCAATTTCATAACCAGTTAATCGTCCGGCAAGTTTAATATTATGACCACCTTTTCCGATAGCTAATGAAACCTGATCTGGCTTCATAAATACTGCAGCACGGCGTGTATCTTCATCCAACTTTATCGATGTGATTTTTGCAGGACTTAATGCACGAGTAATATATAATTGAAGATTATTAGTATAATTTATTACGTCAATATTTTCATTGCGCAATTCACGAACGATACCATGAATACGAGATCCTTTCATCCCCACACAAGCTCCAACAGGATCGATACGATCATCGTAACTTTCTACTGCAACTTTTGCACGTTCACCCGGTTCACGAACAATATTTTTAATTGTAATTAAGCCATCAAAAACTTCAGGTACTTCTTGCTCAAATAAGCGTTCAAGAAATAACGGCGATGTACGTGATAAAATAATTTTAGGATTTGAATTCACCATCTCAACACGCAAAACAACAGAACGAACTGCATCACCTTTCTTAAAGAAATCAGCAGGGATAGTTTCGGGCTTTGGAAGAATTAATTCATTGCCTTCGTCATCCAAAACCAGAATTTCTTTTTTCCAGATTTGATATACTTCACCAGTTAAAATTTCACCTACACGATCTTTATATTTACGGTAGATACCATCTTTTTCTAGCTCGCTAATACGCGAAACTAAATTCTGGCGCAATGCTAATACAGCACGTCGACCAAAATCTTCTAGGTAAACACGTTCAGTTAAATCTTCACCAACTTCAAAGTCGGGTTCAATTTTTACTGCTTCAGCATACGCTACTTGTGCAACATCATCCTCCACCATTCCATCTTCTACGATAGTACGATTTCGGTAAATCTCAAGGTCACCCTTGTCGATGTTGATGATCACATCGAAGTTATCGGCAGTGCCATATCGTTTCCGTAACATTCCTCGAATCACATCTTCTAAGATGCTCATCATGGTTGCTCTGTCGATATTTTTTACGTCCTTGAATTCCGAGAAGGATTCAATTAATACCTGATGGTCCATGTCACTTAATGAATTTAAAATTTAATATGAGTTTCGCTTCCCGTATAGCTTCATACTTCAACGTATGCATCACTTCGGTTACGATCTTTTTTTTGTTTTCCTTTCTGCTTACGATCTCCTTCAACTCAATTCCTTCGTCGTTAGCAGCAGTTAGCGTACCCTTTATCTCTCTTCCATCCTGATCCAACACTTTCATCTCACGACCTATACGTCGAAGATATTGTTGTGGAACCACTAATGGAGTATCCATCCCAGGACTAGATATTTCAATGTCATGCGTTTCAAGAAAGTCAGTAGTTTCAAGCTCCTGAACCAAGAAACGATGTAATGCAGAACATTCATCCAATAATATTCCGGATGGTTTATCGATAAAGATAGCGAGTCTGTTCGGTGAAAATTTCATATCCACCAAAAACTGATCTGTATCCTTCAACTGCTGTTCTATCAGCGCTTTAATATGGTTTTTGTCCATCTTTCTAAAACGAAGAAGGGGACTTTTTAGTCCCCTCAACGCTATTTCACGGCACAAATATAAGCAATAAAGCCTTTTAATTATCATACAACTCTATTTTCAGTTGAAGAAATCATTATCAATCGCAAATGCCTATTGCTTTTATTCAAAAATGCATTGAAATGGAATTAAAAATAAAATTTCTGAGCCTGATATTTCAATTTCGCGAATGCAATTACGTATACTTGCAGCTGTATGTTGCCAAATGGTTTTCAGGATAAAATAATTTATGCCTGCTCGATTTTATTATCTCGACTCCTCAATAGAGGGAAGAATCCGCAGGAGATGGATTTCAACACTATTCTAATCCTTCGTCAGGATGAAATTGGTGATCTCTGCTATTCTACGCCCATCTTTGAGATGCTACGATTACGTTATCCGAAAGCAAAGATTTCTTTATGGTGTCGACCATTTGCAGTAAGTCTTGTGCAAAATGATCCGAATCTCGATACTGTTTTTTCTGCAAAAAAAGATTTAGAAAAAAATTATGACCTCATCGTAGATTTACGAGGTGGATGGAAAGGGATGAAATATGCTTTGATGCATCCTCCAAAATTTAGATTAGAACGTGGAATTGTACGCCTAAAAAATAAACGGAAAGGACAACATCCACATGAAATGCAGACCAACTTTGAAATAATTCAAAGTATTTTAAAGCCTGGAACAATTTTACCAGAACCAAAAATTTATTGTTCTGATGATGATACAAATCAATCAATCAATTTTATTGAAAAATATCAGTTAAAACGTTTTGCAATTTTTCACACGGGAGCGCGTCGCGTATTACGCATGTGGCCTGGCGATCGCTTTGCGGAATTAGCAATTCATTTAAAAAAGGAATATGGTTTTGATATCATTTTTATTGGTGATAAAAACGATGTTGCAGCAATTAATTCTATTCGTAATTTAATTCCATTTACCACATTCTCTTCTTCTGGCGAATTAAGTTTATCGGCATTAGCCGCACTCTCAAAAAATGCTTCTCTATACGTTGGCAACGAAAGTGGTCCGCTGCATATCGCTGCATTAAGTAATATTCCTTGCCTAGGATTATATGGTCCTGGAGAACCGTATGTATTTTATCCTTTCGGAAAAAAATCAGCCGTATTGCATCATATACTTCCATGTAATCCATGCAATCAAATTCATTGTGTGCATCCCGAAAATCCTTGTATGTTTAGAATTACAATCGAAGAAGTGAATGAAAAAATAATTGCGTTGATGAATAATTAATAATAGTTTATAAAATCATGGAAATTACTTTTAGGAAACTTTCAGCAAACGAATCTTTAAATTATCGCTCATTACGATTGGAGTATTTGCAAAAATTTCCTGAATATTTTGGTTCTACTTTTGAAGAAGAAAATGCAAGAGAAAAATTAATTTTTGAAAAATATATTGAAGAAGAAAATCCTAATCATTTTATGTTCGGCGCTTTTGATGATAGTCGTTTAATTGGCATTTGTGGTTTTGATCGTCAGGCGAGAAATAAAACGAAACATCGTGGTGAGATTGTTCAGATGTATGTTAAAGCTGACTATGCAAACAAAAAAGTAGGCGCACGATTATTAATTTCAGCAATAAATTTTGCATTTACAAATCAAGAAATTGAACAGATCACTTTAAGTTTTGTGGAAGGAAATGTAAGAGCAAAAACCGTTTATGAAAAACTCGGATTTGTTCAATATGGAAAAATTGAAAATTATTTTAAATCAAATGATTTTAATTCGAATCAGTGTTTCATGATATTAGAGAGAGATAATTTTAGAAGTTTTAATTCCTAATTCGTAATTTTTATCCCAATTGCTATCGGGACTTAATTTTAAATTTTTAATTTATTTCTCCCTTTTTCTCTTCCGAAAAAAATCGCTTTTGAAAAATAATCATTAGCATAATACCAACAGAAATACTGCTATCTGCTAAGTTAAAAACCGGACGAAAGAATAAGAAATCCTCACCACCAAAATATGGAAACCAAGCGGGATAATGACCAGAAATAATTGGGAAGTAAAACATGTCTACTACTTTTCCATGTAACAACGATGCATAGCCTCCGCCAGGTGGTAAGAATTGCGCTAATTGGTATTCACTTGTGCTAAATGCTAGACCATAAAATGTACTATCAATAATATTCCCAGTGGCTCCAGCAATAACTAATGCAACGCAAGTAATATAAAATGGATCTGCCTTTTCTTTTACTAATCTTTTAAGATAAAAAGTGATTCCGATAACGAATACAATTCTAAATAAACTCAAAAGTAATTTGCCATAAACGCCTCCGAATTCCATTCCGAATGCCATTCCATTGTTCTCCGTAAAGTGAAGAATAAACCAATTAGCAATATGATATTCCTGACCAAGATACATCGTGGTTTTAACCCAAAACTTTATCAGTTGGTCGGCTAAAAGAATTCCGAAAATTAGTAGTAAAGGGCGTTTCAATTATGAACTATTAGAAACGACAATCATCTATTTTCTCGAAAGAATATAGATGATTGTCGTTTGATTTTATTTGAAAAAATTAATGCTTATTTAATCGCGGTATTGTTGCATTTTAGCTTCCATACTTTGTGTCGTATGTGGCACAGCGCGAAGACGTTCTTTAGGAATTAATTTTCCAGTAACGCGACATACTCCGTACGTTTTATTTTCTACACGAATTAATGCTGCTTCTAATTGCTCAATAAATTTCTTTTGGCGAGCAGCTAGTTGTGCGGCCTCTTCTTTTGCTAAAGTATCCGAACCATCTTCCAACATTTTGAAAGAAGCTCCAGTATCATCAGTACCATTTTCATTAGCATTGATAATTTGCGCTTGTAAATTGATTAATTCTTTACGGGCATCTTCTAATTTATTTATGATTAACCCTTTAAATTCCACTAATTCTAAATCACTATATCTTGATTTTTCTGGCGGTGTTGTCTGCTTCACGTCACTCATCTTCGGTTGTAATATTTTTTTTTCGATAATTGGTTTAACTGGAGAAATTGCTTTTACCGTCTCAACAGGCTTTGGCGCTGCTATTGGCTTTATAACAACAATTGGTTTAGGAACTATTACTGGCTTCGGAGCAGGAATTGGTTTCGCTACAACTGGCTTAGCAACAGGAATTGATTTCGCTACTACTGGCTTAGCAACAGGTGTTGGCTTAACAACAACTGCTTTTACAGGCTTTACAAGAATAGGCTTCATCGGCATTTTCGCTGGAGTTGCCTTTTTTAAGGGTTTACTAACCACCACTTTTTTAGCTGGTGCTTTCTTAACAACAACTTTTTTAGCTATTGGTTTCTTTGCAATAACTTTTTTAGCAGCAGGTTTTTTAACAATCTGCTTTTTAGGTGCTGGCTTTTTAGCGATAGGTTTCGCTTTTATTGGAGCCTTTTTAACCACTTTCTTTGCAGGAGATTTCTTTGCAACTGGTTTAGATGCGACTTTCTTAACTACCTTCTTCGGAGCTACTTTCTTCACAACTTTTTTAGGTGCAACTTTCTTCACAACTTTTTTAATAGGCGCCTTTTTCAAAACCTTTTTAGGAGCTGCTTTCTTTACAACTTTTTTAGGAGCTGCTTTAGCGATTACCTTTTTAGCCGTAGCTTTTTTTACCACCTTCTTAGGAGCTGGTTTCTTACCTTTAGCAGTGGTTTTCTTAGTGGCCATTGACATATTTATTTACTGCGGTTAATACTTTGAGGTCTTCGTCTACCTCAACTGGAATGACATCTTCACCTTCTAGCACATCCACTATTTCTAGACTTGTAGCTAAAATTTCGCTGCGAATATACTCGAAATTATTCTTGATTGAACGCTGGATATTCTCTGGACCCTGAATTTTAACAGTAATCCTATCCGTAACCTCAAATCCTTTGTCTTTGCGGATGTTTTGAATCCTATTAACAAGTTCACGGGCTAACCCCTTTTCACGTAGTTCATCCGAAATGTTCACGTCCAACGCAACAGTAATCTTACCTTGGTTAGCAACTTGCCATCCTGGGATATCTTCCGATAAAATCTCTACATCCTCAAGCATCAAGTCAAAAATAAACGCGCCCATATCCAATGGAAGAATTTTTTCACGCTCAAGATACGCTATCTGCTCCTGGTTTAATTCTATAATTCTAGCCGAAAGTTGTTTCATCAACCCACCAATCTTAGGACCTAATGCCTTAAAGTTTGGCTTCACTTTCTTCACCAAAATGCCAGCGGTATCTTTTAAATATTCTACTTCCTCCACATTTACTTCTGCAATGATCAAATATTTTATCGCTTCAATCTGCTTATGAAAATGTTCATCCAAAACAGGAATTAAAATTTTCTGCAATGGCTGACGAACTTTAATATTTACTTTTTTACGTAACGACAATACCATCGATGAAATGTCTTGTGCAATTTTCATCCGCTCTTCTAAATCTTTATCGATGCAATTAAAATCAGCAACAGGAAATAATGCAAGATGCACTGATGTTTCCGCATCACGTTTTGTAACGTTATTCAAATCGCAAAACAAATTATCCGCAAAGAATGGCGCAACGGGAGCTATCAATCGCGCGAGCGTATCTAAGCAAGTATATAACGTTTGATACGCTGCAATTTTATCATCACTGTATTCACCTTTCCAAAAACGGCGACGACCTAATCGTACATACCAATTACTTAAATGCTCCGAAACAAAATCTTGAATCAAGCGTGTTGCACGTGTTGGCTCATAATCAGCGTAACATGCATCAGCATCTTTTACCAATGAATTTAACTGCGATAAAATCCAACGATCTAACTCCGGACGATCTTCAATTGAAATTTCTTTTTCTGCAAAATTAAATCCATCAATATTTGCATAAAGTGCAAAGAAATTATATGTATTGTAAAGTGTTCCAAAAAATTTACGTTGAACTTCTGCAATTCCTTCTGGATTAAATTTTAAGTTATCCCAAGGTTGCGCATTGCTGATCAAGTACCAACGTGTAGCATCAGCACCATACTTTTCTAACGTCTCGAAAGGATCGGCAGCATTACCCAAACGCTTCGACATTTTATTGCCATTTTTATCAAGCACCAATCCATTCGACACAACATTTTTAAATGCAACTGAATCGAATAACATTACTGATATTGCATGCAATGTAAAAAACCATCCACGTGTTTGATCAACACCTTCTGCAATAAAATCAGCAGGGAATGCAGTGTTAAATAGCTCTTGATTTTCGAAAGGCCAATGCCATTGCGCATAAGGCATCGCACCTGAATCAAACCATACATCAATTAAATCAGGTTCGCGTAACATTGCTTTTCCCGTAGAAGAAACAAGTATTACGTGATCAACATACGGACGATGTAAATCGAAGTCGGGTTTGCTTGCATCAATATGCTCGAGGTGTGCCGCATCCATTACGCCAGCAGCAATTGCTTTGTGAATTTCAGCAGTAAGTTCTTCTATCGAACCAATACATTTCTCTTCGCCATCTTCATCGCGCCATATCGGCAATGGAATCCCCCAATAACGGGAACGTGATAAATTCCAATCTACTAAATTCTCTAACCAATTTCCAAAACGACCAGTTCCTGTACTCTCAGGCTTCCAATTAATCGTTTTATTTAATTCGATCATACGATCCTTCACAGCCGTTGTTTTAATAAACCATGAATCCAATGGATAATATAAAATTGGTTTATCTGTTCTCCAACAATGAGGATAACTGTGTTCGTATTTCTCTACTTTAAATGCTTTATTTTCTTGCTTCAACTTGATAGAGATGCGCTCATCAACAGATAAATATTTATCTCTTCCCTGTTGTTGCTTCGCAGCTTCTTTCTCTGGCTCGCTGAGGTATTCTTCTTTCACAAACTCATGCGCAAAATCCGTTACTTCATTCACAAATCTTCCTTGACGATTTACTAATGGCATTGGTTTTCCATTAACATCATTTACCATGATTGGCGGAACACCATGTTGTTTTGCAACACGAAAATCATCCGCACCAAATGTAGGAGCGATGTGTACGATTCCTGTTCCATCTTCAGTAGAAACGAAGTCGCCAATGATCACACGAAATGCTTCACCATCGGGTTGCACATAAGGCATCAATTGCTCAAAATGAATTCCATTCAAAACAGTTCCTTTACACTCGGCAATTATTTTATACGGAATATTTTTATTGCCTTCCTGATATTCTTCTATTGTTAACTCGGCATTCTTCGGATTAAAATGTTTTGCAACTAAATCCTTTGCAAGAACAACCGACATAGGTTGGAAAGTATACTGATTAAATGTTCGTACCAACACATACGTAATTTCTGCACCAACTGCTAATGCAGCGTTTGATGGTAAAGTCCATGGTGTGGTTGTCCATGCAAGAAAATAAACAGGAGCATCACTAGCAGCAAAAAGAAATTCACTTTGCTCTTCACGAATTGCTTTAAACTGTGCAACAATAGTAGTATCCTTTACTAACTTATACGTTCCTGGTTGATTGAGTTCATGCGAACTTAAACCTGTTCCAGCAGCAGGAGAAAATGGCTGAATCGTATATCCTTTATAAAGAAAATTTTTATTGTAAAGCGTTTTTAAAATATGCCAACATGTTTCGATGTAATTATTATCAAAAGTGATGTATGGATTATCGAGATCGACCCAATAGCCCATCTTCTTTGTAAGATCATCCCAAACGGATTTATACTTCATCACCTCACGGCGACAAGCTTTATTATAATCTTCAATAGAAATTTTTTCACCGATATCTTCCTTGGTGATTCCCAATGTTTTTTCTACGCTGATTTCGATCGGCAGTCCGTGCGTATCCCAGCCGCCTTTGCGTTTTACCTGAAACCCTTTTTGCGTTTTATAACGACAGAAAATATCTTTAATACTTCGAGCCATCACGTGATGAATGCCAGGCAAACCATTCGCCGAAGGCGGACCTTCATAAAATGTAAAGTGCGGACTTCCTTCTCTTTTGGAGATCGATTGCTCGAAGATTTTATCGTCTTCCCATCGCTGAAGAATCTGCTCTGCAAGGGCAGGGAGATTTAATTGTTTGTATTCGGGGTATTTTCCCATGATTATTTTGAGGCTGCAAAGTTACAAAATATCGTTGGAGCAGCAACGGGAAAAAGGGAAATGGGTTTTTCATCCCCACCCACTATTTAAACCATAGGCGGGAAAATGCTTATTCTTTTACAAACTTTATTGTAATGGTTCCATTCTCGGTAACAATTTTTATAAAATACATTCCATTTAACAGACCATCTAAATCAATAGTTTTTAATTGTGATCCTGATATACTTTGCAAATGTTTACAAACACGGCCCCTTACATCAAATAAAAATAATTCCGTGAATAAGTTGGGTAAATTATTTAAAGTTAAAATATCAAATGCAGGATTAGGTGAAATAGTAAAATCATTTACAGTCTCTTCATTAATCCCAGCATCAACATCACAATAAACTACTGACACATCATCGATGTAGTAGTAAGAGGAGACCCATGTGCGGTAAGTATTTTGAATAAATGCAGTATGTGCATCATCTTTAAAATTTCCAATGGTAATATATTTTTCACCTCCAGATGCGTAAAATTCTCCAGATATCTGAACCCAATTTAATGTGTCATTAAGGATATTACCTTGCGGATTTTCAATTTGTGGATTCAAGTTACTTAATACGCCCCAAAACGATGTTGAATCCAAGACAGAATCCTTTGATAAATATGCACCCATGCCATCAACTGCTTTCTGGCTTAAATTTGCAAAGCTTACATAAAATGAAATGCAATATTTTTTATTTGAAATTAACGAATCAGTTAATGCTACCTCAATATATTCTCTAGCATTATTTTGAGGAATTAAATAACCTGTTGCAATACCAGCATATGCTACTCCTGTTTTGCCTTGTTGGTACCCTAACAAATTATAAGGGCTTCCTAAGGAGTATAAAGTATCTGTATTACATGGATTAAAATAATCAGTACTATTATCAATTACTAAAGGTTGAAACCACGGAACCGCATGGTATATAGCCCTGTATGGAAACTCAAAAGCATTAGGGCAAGTATCATATACTTCAAAACTTGGATTAGGAACCAAATTTACTTGTGCATACATTGCTTTTGTAGAAAATAATAGCAACACAAAAATTTTAAGCAATAACTGCTTGAATAATTTCACTTGTTAGGTTTTATTTAAAGATACTATTTTTTTGTTGATACAATCTCTTTCACAACATCGCTTCTATTAGAAAAAATAATATTCAATAACACTCCACCAATAACAAGTGCGATTCCTGCTATTTCGAGCCAACCATGTGTTTCACCAAAGAGGAACCATCCAAAAATTAATGCATAGATAATTCCGGTGTATTGGATGATAGAAACTTTAGCAACGTTTTCTGATTGAAAAGATTTGGTGAGATTTAATTGTCCCATTTGCGTGAAGATGCCTAATAAAATCAAGTAGAGCCAATCAATTCCAAAAGGCATTTGCCAATTGAAAAAAGTAAATATCATTCCTGTTATTGCACCAAACATCTGAAAATGTAACACCACCACAAGCGGATGCTCTTTCGCTTTTAATGTTCGAATCATGTTGTATGCAAGTGCAGAAAATATCGAAGAGATAATTCCTATGGTTAACATTTGCCAACTAATTCTTGTGTCGATACCTTTAATTAAAAGTACTCCTGCAAATGAAACAGCAAAGAAAAACCATTGATAAGGTAATACTCTTTCTTTCAAAATATAAATTGCAATGATGGCAGTAAAAATGGGTGATAAATATTGAATCGCAACAGCTGTTCCTAATGGCAAATGTTGAACGGTTACGAAATACGTATACAATCCAGCAGTACCAAAAAATCCACGTAACAATAATAATTTTCTATTGGATCCTATCCACGGTTCACGTGTACTTTTTAAAGCAATGAATCCAATTACAGATGCTATTCCACAGCGAAAAAACACAAGCTCCATCGTTGGTAAATGCATTAATTTTTTTACCATCACATTCATTAAGGCAAACCAAAATGTTGCCATCAACATGTGTCGAATACCTTTTGTAAAAGAAGGATGATTAAATAATTTCACTAGTACGAAGATGGGGAAAAGAATGCAGAATTCAGAATGCAGAATGCAGAATTAAGAATGTAGAACGTAGAACGTAGAATTAAGAATGTAGAATTAAGAATGCAGAATTAAGAATGCAGAATGTATTACGATAGTTATCGCGAGTAATTCAGAATTAGGATTTGGAGTGGGAGTGTAAAATTCTACATTCTGAATTAATCCTTGATGTATCTTACAGAAAATGCATTCGCTCTTTTGTATCCAATACCTTCAATTAAATAACTATCTTTTTTAATTGTTCGTGCATACGCCACTTGCTCTTCTTTAACGGTGGATGTCCAATAAAATCCTGTATCCTCTTTCTTGCCAAATAAATCATTCGGACTATTCGCGCTTCGATAACCACCCATTAATAAATTCATTCCCGTTGATCCGCCAGGCAATAATTTTATCAGTGCCAACGAATCGCCTCCCAAATAATTGATCATCTGTTGCCACTCTTCGTCACTTGGTAAATGCCATCCCTTAGGACAAGCTGCCAAAGCATTAGAAGAAAAATACAATTGTCCGTACTTTTTGTTGCTAATAGAATCGCGTTCGTACCAATAACCATTCGGCATAGGAACACTTAAATTATGTTTCATCCATACCTGCTTACCAATGTGAACCGTGTCTGTAGCAAGCATCTTCCAGTCGGTAAGTGCAGCATTGCCAGTGATCCCGAAAGTGAATAAAACGAGAACTGTGCATGCAGTAAGAAGTAGGTACTTTATCATTCTGCAATTATAGATATTCCTCGATGAATAGGAAATTAATTTATTGACGAAAGGCGGTTTACAACTTAATTAAAATGAAATCGTATAAATCATTTCTATAATTATGTTTGAATATGAGAAACAAACTAGTAATTCTGCTCTGTTTAATTGGATTTGGTTCACAGGCGCAACCTTATCTTGAATTAATATCATTACATGCTGCGAATGAACCAACCTCCACTTTATACAAAGGAGAAGACGAAGCGCACATAAAAAATACGTGGAATCTTGCCAATCTAAATGCGCCAATAATTATTGATAAAAGAAATATTATTGTATTTAGTCCTGGGTATGAAAATAGAACTTTTTCACAAGGTCAAAGTGATACTAGAATCTATACACTTTACTTTCCGCTTACGTATGAGCATACCTTTAAGGATACAATGAATAAGTTAAGTGGCACTTTAATTTACAGATACAATTCCACGAATAAAATTAATCCAGGAATAAAAAATGATATGCTCGGAGGTGCTGTATTATTCACGCACATTTGCAATCCAAAGTTCGATTGGAAAGCAGGAATTTATTACAACAAAGAATTTTATGGAGATTATTTTTTGCCTTTAGTTGGATTTGATTGGCAGGCAAGCGATCGACTTTTCATTTGGGGATTGTTGCCGAACAATGCAACTTTAGATTACGCTGTAACAAATAATTTTCATGCAGGATTCAATTTTTATGCAACAGAAGAATCGTATCTGACAGAGGGAAAAAATGCTTACTTCCATTTCCTTGAAGTGCAATTGCGATTATTTGCAGATTATTATATTCCAAAAACACCACTAGCACTCACTTTAGAAGTTGGACATACGATGTTGAGAAAATACGAATCTCATGATGACAATTCTTCACCGCAAGATTTTATTTTAAAGCCAACAGAAAGTGCGGTATTGAGGGCGGGAATTGCTTGGAGATTTACTACCAACAATGCTTTTAAGACACAGCGAGCACTGACTCATTAGAGAACTTCAAATCTTTAATATTTAATTGTAGCGTTACGCGATTGTTGAAATTGTTTTCTTCAATGTGATACACTACATCAAACGATTCTTGTTGTTCTACCATTGGATGATGATGCCCTAATTGAAATGCGATTCCATCAAATGCTCCAGGACTTGCGCCTTGTTGCGTAAGTGCAAGCTTTAAATGATTGTTGCCAACAACTCTACCACGACCATTATCTCGTACCGCATTCGTGATAAATATTGGCGATAAATTTCCTGGTCCGAACGGTGCAATTTGCTTTAATATTCTAAAAAAGGCTGGAGTAATTTCTTTAAGATTTAATTCAGCATCAATTTCAATTTCACGAACTAGCATCCGTTCTTGAATAGAATTGCTCACAATGCTTTCAAATTTTTTGATGAATGCTGGAACATTTTCTTCTTTCATCGTAAGGCCAGCAGCATACATGTGTCCTCCAAATTGCTCTAATAAATCACTGCAACTTTCAATGGCATTGTAAACATCAAAATCTTTTACAGAGCGTGCGGATCCAGATACCATACCGTTACTTTTTGTGAGTACAATCGTTGGTCGGTAATATTTATCAATTAATCGAGATGCAACAATTCCGATAACTCCTTTATGCCATTCCGAATTATAAACAACGGTACTCTTACGATTTTTAAAATCAGCATCTACTTCAATTTGTTGCAATGCTTGTTCAGTGATGGATTGGTCGAGTGTTTTTCTAGTTGTATTTTGTTCATTAATATCATCACCAAGAATATTTGCTAAATCTTCGGTGCGTGAAATTAATAATTCAACAGCTTTTGTTCCGCTATCCATTCTACCAGCGGCATTGATGCGTGGCGCGATTGAAAACACAATTTCATTGATTGTTAGTTCGCGTTTATTTCCACCCAATTCAAGAATTGCTTTAATGCCAGGTCGCGGTTCTCTATTTAATAGTTGCAATCCAAAAAATGCGAGGATTCGATTTTCTCCTGTAATAGGAACGATGTCGGCGGCTATACTGATGGCAACAAGATCTAAATATTGTTCAATCTGACTAAATGGAATTTCATTTTTTTGTGCAAATGCTTGAACAAGTTTAAAACCAATTCCACATCCTGAAAGTTCTTTATATGGATAGTCACAATCTAATCTTTTAGGATCAAGAACAGCAAATGCAGCAGGTAATTCTGCACCCGGACGATGGTGATCACAAATGATAAAATCAACATTTAAAGAGTTTGCAAAATCAATTTTTTCATTCGATTTAATTCCACAATCTAAAGCAATGATTAGTGTGTAACCATTTTCTTTTGCCCACTCAATACCTTGTGTTGAGATGCCATATCCTTCTTTGTAACGATCAGGAATATAATGACCAATATCTTTTGAAAATGTTTTCAAAAAAGTATAGACAAGAGAAACAGCTGTAGTTCCATCAACATCATAATCGCCATAAATTAAAATATGTTCCTTATTTGCGATTGCTATGTTGATACGATCAATGGCTTTATCCATATCCTTCATCAAAAATGGATCATGCAAATGATCTAAGGACGGTCGAAAAAATTTGCGCGCTTCTTCGTAGTTGGTGATGCCTCGTTGAACAAGAAGGTTAACAAGTATTCGGTTTATGCGAAGTTCACCAGCAAGACTGCCAACAGTCTCGGGATCGCCTTGGGGCTTAATTACCCATCGTTTTTCCATATAAAAGTGGCAAGTTTTTAAAAATGATTAGAAACAAATATACAAAGTGATACATCCCGTCTTGTCGCTATCAACAGTAAGTTATTGACAATGACAAGTGTATTTTATTTGCTACTAAACTAAGTTCTTTATTTCTTTAAAGAATAAAAAATCTACGTAGATAAATCACGCGATTGAGCAATAATATCTTTTAGATTCGGGCGCAAACGGCTTTTGTAAACTGAAAGAGTATCCGTTTTTTGTCTGCCTTTTCTTAATTTTCGCTGCGCCTCTATCGGTAGATGAAAAATTTCTTTGCAAGCAGCACTGCAACATCCGTCCATCATTTCTGCGCAGGATTTACACTGTATAAAAAGTAAATGGCAATCATCGTTCGCACAATTTACATGGTTATCACAAGCTTCTCCACATTGATGACAAGCGCTAATTACATCTTCGGTAATTCGTTCACCTAATCGATCATCAAAAACGAAATTTTTACCGATGAATTTTGTTTTTAGTCCTTGTTGTTTGATATGTTTTGCGTACTCAATTATTCCACCGTAAAGTTGATTGACATCACTAAAGCCATGATGTTTAAACCAAGCACTTGCCTTCTCACAACGAATTCCTCCTGTGCAATAAAGTAAAATTTTATGATCTTGTTTATCAGATACCATCTCCAAACCTTTCGTCATTGCATCACGAAAAGTATCTGCATCCGGACAAAGGGCTCCTTCAAAACGTCCCACTTCGCTTTCGTAATGATTGCGCATGTCAATCACAATCGTTTTAGGATCATCAAGTGCTTCATTAAACTGTGCAGCACTCAGATGATTTCCAACGTTCGTTACATCATACGCATTATCTGGCAAGCCGTCTGCAACAATTTTATTTTTAACACGAACAATCAATTTTATAAACGACTGTCCATTGTCTTCCACGGCTATTTTAAATGGAACATTAGCAAAATGTGGATCGGTATCAATCATTGTTCTAAACGCTTCAAAATCGTGTTCTGGAACACTTAACTGAGCGTTTATACCTTCATGTGCGATGTAGATTCTTCCTAAAACATTTAATGCTTCTAAGCGGAGGTAAAAGTCAGTGCGAAAAGCTTCAGTATCCTGAATATTTACATAACGATAAAACGATAATGTAATGCGTTTGAAATTCTCTGCTTCGAGTTTTTTGCGAAGTGTTGACTTATCGTGTTTATTGTGAAGTACCATAACGGCTGCAAAGATACGAAGTGATTCTTGTTCTTGCCAATGAAAAAAGTCGGGAATTATTAATGAGTGTGATAAAGTTTATTAAGCCTTTTTCTTGTTTCTCCACCAAATAATGCCAGCAACGCCACCCATCAAATAAGGCACCGACATCAAATATAAAATCCCCTTATTTAAGCCCTTCCCTCGGTCGTTCTCTTTGTGATCAATATTTGTTTCGGCACCCATACGGCATACCGAACATTGTGCATAAACACTTACTGAAGCGAATGATAAAATAAAGAATAAGATTGCGAAGAGAAACTTTTTCATGATAGAATAAACTAAATCCTGATTTCGATCAAAGGTAAGGAGATCGAGTCAACATCTGCAAATAAATTAATGTTGATAATACGGTGAAATCATCAAGTAAACGACAACTCCCGTAACGGTAACGTATAACCAAATTGGAAATGACCATCGCGTAATTCTACGGTGCTTCTTTACCTGATTTGTTAAACCATAATAAAAGCTGATTAGAATCAATGGAAGTACGACCGCAGCAAGGATAATATGCGAAATTAAGATGGTAAGATAATACGGACGAATTGGATTACCAATTGGAAATTTTGTTTCATCAGCAAGCCAATGATACGTAATGTAGGAGATTAAAAATAAGGAGGATAAAACAAACGTAGTTAGATTTAATTTTTTGTGCGTTAAGATATCCTTCCTTTTAATTGCGCGTAAGGATAACAGCAATAAAATAGAACATGTTCCATTGATGATTGCATTAAGCAACGGCAAATACATTGCGAAAGCTGGTAAATGTTCTGGTCGTGGAAGTATTTTTCTATTTAAAATAATTACCGCTACAAAAACGATAATTGAAAGCGTGAGAACCCAACGAAAAACTGTTTTCTCTCTTACATTATTTAATGAATCCATTTTTGAAATAATATTTTTTCGTTATGTTTAATCTAATAATATTTTACTAGCAAAAATTTATGAGAGCGATTTTATTTCAATAGAAAATAAGTTTTGATATCTATTATTTTGAATTATTGTGGAAGAAAAATTATTTGTTAATTGCCTTATTCGAATGCCATAGAAAATAAAATTATTTCGATTGATCATCTTCGATTTCGAGTAATTTAATTTCATCCATCAAACGACGAACATCTCTAACATCAGTGCCATCATAATAGCCGCGAATATGTTTTTTTTTATCCACTAAAACCATTTGTTCACTATGAATAAAATCACCTTTTCCACCATCGCCTTCCGTAGCAGAAATAAAATAATTGTTTCTTGCTAAATCGTAAATAGCTTTTTTGTCACCAGTAAGAAAATACCATTTACCAGGAATTGCTTCATACTTTTTTGCATACTCTTTTAACACCGATGGAGTATCATGTTCAGGGTCGACAGTATGTGATAAAATGACTACCGAAGAATCATCTTTGTACTCGTATTGCACACGCATTAATTGTCCTGACATTTTTGGGCATATACTTGAGCAAGTGGTGAAAAAGAAATCGGCGACAAAGATTTTACCTTCTGTTAATTTCTCAGTAACCATTACGCTATCACTATTTAACAAAGAGAAACCGCCAACGGAATGATAAATAGTATCGACTACTACTTTTCCGTTGACGGTTTTTGTGATGGGTTCTTTCGGCCCGAATGTTTCTAGTGTAATGTATTTATTCTTACCAGTTCTCATCAGCAGATACGCTATTGATGGCATCGCAAGAATGGCAAAAAGAATAAGAATTTTCTTCACACTATTTTAGCTTACAGAAAGGGAACGTGATCCCAGAAATGAATATAATTTCCTTCACCTAATGCCATTAAGATTAAATAAAGAATCAAGATGAAAGGCAAGATAATAGAATAAATGAGTGTATACTTTTCATGTTTTAGGTGCATGAAATAAGCAACAATAAAATACGCTTTCACAATAGTGAGCGCAATAAAAACTACGATTAAAATATTATGTGCGATGCTAGTGAAGGCTATACTTACTTCTGCCAATGTAATCGCTAGTAAAATCCAAAATGTTCGCCAAATTACTGCGCGATTTTTAGGATCGTAATGCTCTTCAACAAATTGATTATGGATATCACCAGTGTAATAACCATGTACTTCATTTTTATTATCCGACATGCTTTCTAGCAATTGAGAGGTTAGGTAATTTTTTAAATTAAACGAGATAGAAGAAGGTGAATACGAATACCCAAACTAAATCTACAAAATGCCAATATAGACCAACTTTTTCCACTTGTTCGTAATGTCCTCTTCGCGTATAAACACCTCCAAGAACATTGAAATAAATGATAATATTTATAATTACCCCACTAAATACGTGGAACCCGTGAAATCCAGTGATGAAAAAGAAGAAATCACCAAAGAGCGGATGTCCGTATTCGTTCTCCGTTAAGTTAGCACCATGAACGGGTCTGCCTTGTTTTTCGATTTTTGCAATTTGAACTGCATCGGTAATGTATGTGTGATTTGGTGCAATTAACGCATGTTCCGGAGCGCCTTTAACGCCTTCTGTAAAGCGATAGTGATCACCATTTGGCATTATCAAGGCACCTTGTTCTGTTCCTTCAATAAAGTGATACCACTCCCACGCTTGAGAACCCACGAAGGTAAATCCTCCAATAATGGTAAAGAACATCCATAATGCAACAGCTTTATTATTTCTGCGATGACCAGCATCAACAGCTAAAACCATTGTTACAGATGACATGATCAAAATGAATGTCATTAATCCTACATAAGCTAGAGGCAGATGACCTGTAACAAATGGGAAGTGAGTGAACACCTCTTGTGCTTTTGGCCAGATTTCGGTGAAGCGATGACGCATCACTCCGTAAGCAGTAAGCAATGAAGAAAATGTAAAGGCATCCGATACAAGGAAGAACCACATATACATTTTACCCCAGCTAACATTGAAGGGAGAGCGACCTCCGCCCCAAATGGTTTTGGAAGAATCTTCCTTGGTAAGTGTTGCTTCAGCAGACATACAATCTATTATTCAAACGGTTAGGATAAATCAATGGTTGAGGGCCAAAAATACAAATAAATAGATCCAAAGGCCATCGAGGAAATGCCAGTAAATGGAACATAAGGAAATACCTAAATAATTATTAGCCGAATATTTTTCAAGAATAGACTTTCCAGAGGTGATTGTTAATGCCAAAATCCCTCCGATAAGATGAGCTAAATGTAAGCCCGTTAAAGCATAAACAAATGATCCTGCTGGATTTCCAACAAAATAAACCTTTTGATCTACCAATGAACTCCATCCGAAAAATTGAGCGAAAACAAATCCAATTCCTAGAGCAAGTGTTATGATCAAATATGTTTTTACAGTCTGTAATTTATTCTTTTTAATTGCAGAAATTGCCATTTGTATCGTTAAACTGCTCAAAATAATAAGTGCTGTTGATACATAAAATGCTTTGGGAAGAACGAATTGAATCCAATTTCCTTCTGCTTCACGAACTAAATAAGCAGAAGTTAATCCGGCAAATAACATGACGATACTTGCTAAACTAATCCAAAGAACAATCTTTAAGGTAGGTATTTTGGTACTTTCGGTAGGGATAGCTATTTCCATCTTATTACATTTTATCTATTACCATTGCAATTAAAACTATTGGAAGATAAAGGAACGATGCATACATCAAACTTCTAGCTGCTTCAACAGAACACTCTTTATATAATTGATACGCTCTGAAAAGAAAATAAATACTTATTGAGGTAATCACTATCATGGAAATCCATCCCGAAAGGTGAAAAATGAACGGCATTAGTCCTACCGGAACTAAACAAATTGTATACAACAAAGCTTGCATTGCTGAGCCTTTATCTCTCTTTCCAGTAGGCAATAAATTAAATCCTGCCTTTTTATAATCATCATCCAATACCCAAGCTATCGCCCAAAAATGTGGGAATTGCCATAAAAATTGAATGGAGAATAATAACCAAGCAATCAATCCTAAATTATTTGTAGCGGCAACCCATCCTAACATAGGAGGAATAGCACCAGGAATTGCACCAACAAAAACGGCCAACGGAGTAACTCTTTTGAGTGGAGTATAAACAACGGTGTAAAGTAGAATCGCTGAAAGTCCTAATATTCCACAAGTAACATTCATGTAAAAGGTGAGGATAAAAACGCCAACAACTCCAAGCAATAAACAAACTGCAAATGCTTCGGCAACTGTAATTCTGGAATCTGGCAAAGGACGGTTCATTGTACGATCCATCAATTTATCCAACTCACGCTCAATAATTTGATTGAACCCATTAGCAGATCCAGTGATAAAAAACCCGCCAAGTATTAAAAAGAAAAACTTCGACCAGATGATTTCAACTGGAGCCAATAAAAACGACATCGCGGCAGAAAAAACTACAAGGGACGCCAATCGTAATTTAGTTAACTGGACATAATCCTGCAACCTGCTTACAATATTGAATGGTTTCTCTAAAACTACCGTCTTCTCCATGAATGCGCAAAAGTAAGAGATACATCCTTTAAAACAATGCAGAAATGTTATTAATTAACAAAAGGTTTCTTCATTCCTGAATTAGTGATCAATATTACCAACAATGGTCTGTTTAGGACGGACAAGTTTAGGAGTTACTGCCCGTTATGTTTTCCAAAAAGAATTTGCGTAAATGTTAAAACCACAATCTTCATATCCAGTAAGAGCGACCAATTTTCAAGATACCACACATCATATTTCACACGTTTTTCCATTAGAGAATTATTTCGTGTTTCTCCTCGTAAACCATGAACTTGAGCCCATCCTGTAATTCCTGGTTTCACAAAATGCCTTACCATAAATTTATCGATAACTTCCGAATATTCTTCTGTATGCTTCAGCATGTGTGGACGAGGTCCTACGACAGACATATTCCCGATCAAGGTATTATAAAACTGAGGCAATTCATCAAGACTTGTTTTCCGTAAAAATCGTCCAATAGAAGTAATTCTAACATCCCCTTCTCGAGCTTGTTCAACATCAGCATTTTCATTCACTTTCATCGTTCTAAGTTTCCAACAATAAAAGGTAATATTATCTCTCCCAGATCTTAACTGCTTAAAGAAAACAGGTCCTTTAGAACTCAATTTAATTAATGGTGCAACGATTAAAAATATGAATGGGAATACGAAAATAATTACCAAGAATGAGAAGATGATATCAAAAGCTCTTTTCACAATTCTGTTACCAATATTTTGAAGTGGTTCATTTCGCACACTTAATACTGGGATGGAATCATAGAAATCAATCTTTACTTTTTTATTTGCAAAGCCTCTAAAATCTGGTACCACTCTAAATCGAATTAGACTTCTATCCGAAAAATCCATAAGATCTGTAATTTGTTCTGGTTCTAATCCTGAAAGAGAACAATATATTTCATCAATCTTTTTATCGATAGCGAACTGTTTTGCATCACTAACTTTTCCTGAAATTTCGGAAGGTTGCATGATAGTACTAGCGTCGCAAAAGACTCCTTTCAATTTATATCCTACTTCTGGATGACTTTCAAAATAACGTTGCATTTCTACTGCTGGTGCTCCATTTCCTACAATAATTACTTTGCGATAATTTAATCCCCTTCGACGAATGAAATTGATAAAATTTGCCATGATGGATCGCCAAAGAAAAAACAGGATACCAAAGAGAAAGAGCTTTATCTCAAAATGAAAAACAGGGATTAAAATTGAACCAAAGAAATATAGAAACGCTATCATGATAATAGTAAAAAGTGAAAATGCTCTAATAAGTTGTACCAGTATTTGCTCGAATCGAAGACCACGATCAATAGTATGAATATTTGTAAAAAAAGTAGTTATAACCCAAAACAAATTGATATAAAGAAACTGCACTAGAAAAAATGAGTCAGCTTGTAGGTTAGGCCATTTGAAATAAAAGCTAACTACACAAAATGAAGCATTGAGGAGGAAGAAATCTCCGATAATGTAAATAATCTTTAAATACCTTGAATAACCTACACCCATAATTTTATGTCACTGGCCAAAGTTAAAGAAGCAGGAGCAAAATCATATATATTTATGTCTAAATAGTCAGATTTACAGGTGAAGGGGTAATAATGAACTGTGAACGCAAAAGCTAAAGTATACAGGTCTAGTTTCTTATTTACTTTAAAATGATTTTTAAAACCCTTTACTTTCGATTTTAAATAACCTAATTTGGTAAAGTGGGAAATAGCTCGTTCATTGCTCTTAAAAGATAAATACTACATTCATCTTTAATGGAGTTGAAACACCTTCCAAAACAAAAGATACGTTTCAATAACGAATAAAACTTTCTTAAAATATACATGTCAAAGCAAGCATCCGACGTACTCCTTCGATTAATTCGTTCCTTAACACCTGCCGAAAAGCGCTATTTCAAATTAGATGCATCTCGTCATACTATTGGTGAGAAAAATGAATATTTACGCTTATTTGAAGCCATTGATGGCATGAGCATTTACGATGAGCCTGTATTGAAGAAAATTTTCAAGCAGCAGAAGGCACGCAATTCATTTGCAATTGCAAAAAATAGACTGTATGATACCATCTTAAAAAGTTTAGATTCTTTTCATGCAGAAAATTCGGTAGATGTGCAGTTAAAAAATTTACTTCATTACGCTGAAATTCTATTTAAGAAATCATTGTATGATGAATGTTATAAAATGTTGCAACGATCAAAAAAACTTGCGCAAAAACATGAACGATATACAACCCTTTTAGATGTTAGCAAATGGGAAAAGAGATTAATTGAAAAAGATGGATATACAACAACCGACGAAGAAGGATTAACAGATTTATTGAAGGAAGATGTCTTACATCTACAAAAACTTAGCAATTACAGTGAATTTTGGAATCTGAAAAGTAAATTGTTTTTTTTACTAAATCGTCATGGAAAAGTTCGTGACATTGATGAAGTGAAACAATTTAAAACCCTTATTGATAACACACTTTTAAAGAGTGAAGATCATGCATTATCTTATGAGACTCACTATTTGTATTTGCATATTTATTCAGCTTACTATTTTGGCATTGGCGATTATCATGAAAGTCATATTTGGTTAAGTAAACAATTAAAACTTATTGAATCCAATCGCGACTTTATTCAACAAGAACCAAATAAATATTTTGCGGTTATCAGTAATCTCATTTATTTGTGCACTCAACTGAACAAACAAAATGAAATAAAATTATTGCTGGATAAGTTATATAATATTCCAGAGATGCTTGGAAAAAAATTAAGTGAAGATCTTGCTTTAAAATTATTTTCAACTTCCATTAGTACAAAGCTCAGCTTGCATTTACAGAATGGCGATTTTGATAGTGCATTAGAATTAGTGCCAGAAATCGATAACGGGCTCAATAAATATAAAAATAAATTAAATAAAGTACGAGAGGCATTCTTCCTCTTCAATGTATCGGTATTGTATTTTGCTAAAGGCGATCTTACACTTTCACTTCAGTGGATGAACCGATTATTAAATGATACTGCCTTAGATGCGAATCAAGAAATCTATGCTTTCGCGAGAATCTTTGACCTTGTTGTTCACTTGGAAATGGGGAACAATACATTGCTCCCGTATGCGCTAAAATCGGTACAACGTTATTTAGACAAAAGAAAAAGAATGTTTCGCTTTGAAACAATATTTTTAGATTTTATTCGCAAGATTTCAAAAGCTACGAATGAAAAAGAAATACTTGAATCGTACAACCATCTTCATAAAGAACTACTACAACTTAAAGAAGATCATTTTGAAAGAACAGTTTTCGAATACTTCGATTTCATTGCATGGGTAGAAAGCAAATTACAAAACATCACGTTTGCAGATGTCATTCGTCAACGAAATTTAGTTGAAGTTACTAAAACAATTATCAAAGCTACATCGTAAATACATTTACTGAACCAATAGATTACATCCTCTTAAATCGCTATTATCAAAGCGACCTAGCACTTCAAAACTACCATCTTCTTTTTGTTTGCCAAGATCTTGTGTTGCAATAAAAGCACAGGAATAAACATTGGCGAAATCAATAACATTAAGACCTCCACTTTGTCCAACATTTACCTTTGTAAAAGGATCATTTATTTCTCGAACAGTAATTTTCATCCAAGGCGGACAATTAAAAACACCTTCTCCTTTCGAATAAGCTTGCGACAATAATTCTGTCATTCCATATTCGGAGTGAATTGTTTTCACATTAAAGCCGAGTGTTAAAATTTGATGCAGTTCTTCGCGAATCATTTCTTTCCTCCGACCTTTCATACCTCCTGTTTCCATGATGATCAACTCTGGAAAACTTAATGGAAACTGCTCTACTAAATCAAGCAAAGCAAATGTAACTCCAATGAGAATCGTCGGTTGCTTTTGGTCACGAAGTGATGAAAGTAGTTTAGACAATTCAGCATATTGATTTAAATAAAAGCCGCTGTCGATATGATTGCTCTCTTTTATCAAACGATCAGCCATGTAAACTAATGAACTTCCTTCACGTTCAAGATATGCGGGAAGCAATGCAAGTATGCAATAATTTTTAGGACTTCCATAAAAAATTTCAAATGCATTTAAAAAACTCTCTTCGTATAATTTTACTTCTGCAACTTGATGTGACGAAGTGATCATTCCTGTAGTTCCACTACTGGTAAAAATAATTTCAGCAGATTTATCCTTAGCAATTACAGGATGTGTTTTAAAAAACGAAATCGGTAAACAAGGAATGTTTTTCCAATGTGTGATCGCAGCTTTATCAATGTTCAACACATTTAAAAAGTCACGATAAATAGGAATTTCATTCGCTTGAAAATTAAATAATGCAATTGCATGTTTATTAAATGCATCTTCCGAATCAATCGTAAAACAATCGTATGCTTCTGGAAAACTCATGCTAACTATTTCGATTTTCTAAATCTGTATTGAAATGCAATCCTCTGTTTTCTGTTCGTGCAATCGCAGCTTTTACTACTAGATAAGAAACATTTATCATATTCCGAAGCTCGCATAATGCAGGAGAAACAATTGTCCTTTCATACAATGCTTCTGTTTCCCCATAAATAATTCGTAAACGATCCATCGCTCTTTTTAAACGAACATTATTACGAACGATACCAACATAATTACTCATCAATGCTTGTAACTCTCGACGATTTTCGGTGATAAGAATCATCTCTTTCGGATGAGTTGTCCCTTCTGCATTCCAATCAGGAATATCATTACGAAATATTATTGATGAGAAATTTTCAATACTATTCAAATATGCTCTATTAGAAAATACCAATGCTTCTAACAAAGAATTTGAAGCTAGTCGATTTGCACCATGCAATCCTGTTCGTGCACATTCACCCGCTGCATATAAATTTGCAATGTCTGATCGTCCAAATTCATCTACTTGAATTCCTCCACACATGTAATGCGCAGCGGGGGTAACGGGAATAAAATTTTTCATCGGATCTATTCCCAGACTTAAACACTTCTTTAAAATATTTGGAAAATGCTCTTCGAATTTTTTAGTATCTAATTTTGTGCAATCTAAATATACATTCTCTTCACCACTTTTTTTGATTTCATTATCGATTGCTCGTGCAACAATATCACGCGGTGCCAATGAAGCTCGAACATCATATTCGGGCATAAAATCACGACCATCTTTCGTACGTAATATTCCGCCAAAACCACGAACAGCTTCAGTAATTAAAAACGAAGGACTTTCGCCAGGATTGTACAATGCTGTTGGATGAAACTGAATAAATTCCATGTCACGCACATTTCCTTTCGCACGATAAACCATCGCTACGCCATCACCAGTTGCAATTAATGGATTTGTTGTTGCACGATATAATTGTCCTGCGCCACCTGAAGCCATGAGTGTGATTCGTGAAAGAATTGTTTCCACTTTATTTGTGAGCATATTTAAAACATACACTCCAAAACAATTTATCCCGCCACCACTTCTAGTTATTTCTTCACCTAAATGATGTTGTGTAATTAAATCCAGTGCGAAAAGATGCGTATGCAATTCAATATTGGGATGCTTATGAATCTGCTGTAAAAGCTTATTTTCAATTTCAAATCCAGTATTATCTTTATGATGCAAAACCCGATGCTCGGAATGTCCACCTTCACGTGCTAAATCATATAATCCACTTGAATCACGATCGAAATTTGTACCCCAACGAATCATATCTTGAATCCGATCCATGCCTTCCGTAATCACAATGCGAACAATTGCCTCATCACATAAACCGTCGCCCGCAATTAATGTATCTTCAATATGTTTTTGTATAGAATCAGGCGCATACGTCACAGCAGCGATGCCTCCTTGTGCATACTTTGTATTCGTCTCATCTTCATTCGCTTTGGTAATGATCATCACCTTGCCATACTCCGCAACACGCAAAGCATAACTCAATCCGGCAATACCAGAACCAATAACGAGGAAATCAACTTTTTGCTGCATGTTCAAAATGATAAAATAATTTCAATCAACGGTATAAGATTCCGTACTTTTGTGGCTTCAAAGGTAAACAATCATCTCATGAAGCAATTACTATTCGCCTGCATTTTGACACTTCTTGTAGTCATCTTTGCCGTTCAGAATGCAGATACAGTATCGGTGCATTTTATTTCATGGGAACTAAATATGAGTTTAGCGCTCCTACTAATAATCACGCTAGTAATAGGTTCTCTTGTTGGATTATTAGTTGCGACACCTAGAATTCTTCGCAACAAAAAAGAATTGAGTTTGTTAAAAAAACAAGCCAATAACAAAAACGTTTTATAATCAACATCAAGTACAAATTTATCATGAATACTCCACGACCAATAAATGTATATGCAGAGTTAACACCAAATCCTAACTCTATTAAATTCGTTGCTGACGTAATGTTATTAGAAGGAGGTGTTGTTGAATACATGAATAAAGCTGACGCAGTAAATTGTCCGCTTGCATTTCAGTTATTTGATTTTAGCGGTATAGATAAAGTTTTTATCACAGCAAATTTTGTTACCATCACAAAAGTTGGTGATATTGATTGGTTTGAAATTACAAATATCATTCGCGAATTTGTTCGTGGTTTTTTAATGTCGGGTGAAGCATTATTTATTGGATCTCCTTTTGACATAAATCATATTCCTGGAAAGAAAAATGATAACCCTGAGATTAATTCAAATAAAACAGTAAAAGTTGCAGAAATAAAAAAAGATATTGCTCCATTAGAAGACATCGTTTTCGATCCCGACATCGACAAAAAAATTATGGATTTGTTAGATGAATATGTTCGTCCTGCTGTTGAAGGTGATGGTGGTGCAATACATTTTAAGTCTTATGTAAACGGAACTGTTAACGTTGTTTTAAAAGGCGCTTGTAGCGGATGTCCTTCGTCTACTGTAACATTAAAATCAGGTATTGAAAATATGCTGAAACAAATGTTACCTGGAAATATTAGAGAAGTAGTTGCGATAAGTGAGTGAAATGAATGCAGAATTTAGAATGCAGAATTCAGAATTACTCCTAAGGGTTTACTATGTGAAGAATTAGGATTTTATAACTAGCGAAGTTCTTTTTGAAAAATTTATTGACATTCTATTATTAGATGTTGTTATCCCGATATGAAACTGTTGCACTTAATGATGCAGCAAATTTTATTTCATTATAACTACTTTTCCGCTTGCTTTAATTTCTTTGCCCGACATTAATTTCCAAAAATAAATTCCATCTGTAAGATTCTTAAGTTGAATTTGATTTAATTTATTATTCCCAAATAAATCTTTTGTGATAACTTCCTTTCCGAATGAATTACATATTTTTATTAATGATGTTTGTTCATCAGCAAATTGAATGTTTAAGAAATCATTAGCTGGATTCGGATAAATTTTTATTGGAAAATCATTTTTTGTAGCTTCATCTATTCCAACTGAAACTAAATTGCAAGTTGCTCCAACAGGATAAAGATTTTGCCCATTTAATTTAAAACAAAGAAGTAAATCATCTTTCTCACCCCAATTTGGAGATAAGTCTCCGAATAAACCATAAGTGCTCCCGATACCTTCGATTAAAGCTACGTAGTTTATGCATTGACTACTGTTGCATCCGCCCATCCATGTTGTATCGCTACACCAATATTCTTTTCTGAAAGTACCTCCAACTTGTACAGAATCAATAAGGGTGATAATTTTATTTTCATTCGACAAATAAGGATTCCAAGCATAGGGCTGTGGATTTGGAAGCGTATCGCCAACACTTAAATTGAAATCATACAAAAGATGTTCGGCTGAATCGAAATAACTGTAAACATAAATGTGTTTGTTTAAATCTTCTCTAATGGCAGCTGAAGGATTATTATACGTTGCATTATTACAAAATGGCCCCCATGTTCCCGACATATAAATATTATGGTATGGTGTCCCATTGATTATTGTATCTCCCTTAATATATAACTGATAATCCCAACAAGTATTTGAAGTGCCATTATACCTATTTGCTGATTGCCTCCAAATTGCATTTGCACTCGGAAATGGAACATACATTTGAGAAAAAGAGTTGCATACAAATATCAATTCAAGAATTAAAATTAACCAAGTTCTTTTCGAAAGTAGTTTTTGTATCATGCTCATTAAAATTTAAATTTTTTTCAAAATAATACTGAAGACAAACAATAACCACTAACACCAGAATAACACCATGCGGGACAAGTTTCTTAGGCGGGACAAGCGTGATTTAACTTCACCGTTCTTCTTCAAATATAGCCAATTTATTTAAGCATTATCGCAAATAATTGTCAACTAATATCATTTTTATTGATGCAACTTATTTAAAGATTTTGTACTACGGATAGTGGTGATAAAAAGAATTTTTCCTTTGAAGGTCATTTCGCTATAACTACTTTAGTTTTTGAAAAATCAAGTTTTTTAAATTTACTTCTTATCCAATGATCAAATTGCCAACAACTGCTTTACAGGATCATTACCACTGTACAGCATTTTAACAGGCTCTTCTAACATCTGTTTTACTTTTACTAAAAAACCAACTGATTCTTTTCCATCAATAATTCGATGATCATACGAAAGTGCTAGATACATTATCGGACGAATTTCTACTTTGCCATTTACTGCAACAGGACGTTCTACGATGTTATGCATTCCTAAAATTGCACTCTGTGGAGGATTCAAAATTGGCGTTGATAACATGGAACCAAATACTCCTCCGTTGGTGATGGTGAATGTACCACCTGTCATTTCTTCCAAACTTAATTTACTATCGCGTGCCTTTACTGCTAACAGTCCGATTGCAGATTCTATTTGTGCAAGACTCATCATCTCCGCATTACGAATTACTGGAACCATCAATCCTTTTGGTGCTGAAACAGCAATACCAATATCCATGTAATCGTTGTAGATAATTTCATCACCATCGATCTGTGCATTTACTGCTGGAAAAACTTTTAAAGCTTCACAAACAGCTTTGGTAAAGAAACTCATGAAGCCTAAATTTACTCCATGCTTCTCTTTAAAAATATCTTTATACTGTTTGCGAATATTCATAATCTCACTCATGTCAACTTCGTTAAACGTTGTTAACATCGCAGTGGATTGTTTCACTGATAATAATCGTTGCGCTACTTTTTTACGGAGC
>JBBRAW010000031.1:0-31043 GCA_038206385.1 Bacteroidia bacterium
CCAGAAATATGATTCAAAATAAAACAATTATACATCAGGAAGGAAAGTACCTTTTGTGCAAATTTGATTCAAGTGCCGAGTGATTTCAAGTATGTTGAAATTATGCTTGATTTCCTTTGACAAGGACATGCTTTCTTTGTAAATTTGAGGCATAATATTGATAACACTAAAGTCTGTATGAATTTCCGTTTAGCCTCAAGGGTGATTTACTATATCCTCCTTCTTCAGACTATATTTCTTTCATCGCAAGCACAAAATCGTAAGTGTGAAACTATTAGTTTGCAAAAGTGGATCAACAATTCAAATCCTATTTTGAAACGTCGCATTGAGGATATTGAATCTTTAACTCAACAATCTTTAAATTCTCAAAAAGGTTCTTCAATAGTAACACCAGTTATTATAATTCCTGTTGTAGTACATGTGCTTTACCACAATGCTGTTGAGAATATTTCTGATGAACAAATAAAATCTCAAATTGATGTTCTCAATGAAGATTATAGTGCTATCAACTCAACAATTATTGATATTCCTTCCGTATGGCAAAATTTTATTAATGATAGTAAAATTCGTTTTCAGTTAGCAAAACAGGATCCTATTGGAAATTTCTCTGATGGAATTACAAGGACATTTACGAGTAATGTGGAATTTGCATATAATGATACTTCTATATTTTTTGATGTTGCTGGGGGCAAAAATGCGTGGCCTGATAGTTCTTATTTAAATATTTGGGTTTGCTCGCTTAAAGATAATGTTTTAGGGTTTGCAGCATTGCCAGGCACATCGCAATTTCGTGATGGCATTGTAATTATTAATACTGCAATTGGTCGCGTTGGTCATCTAAAAAAACCTTATAATTTAGGTCGTACTACAACTCATGAAATTGGACATTGGTTAAGTATGCGACATATATGGGGTGATGATAATGGCGCATGTAATGCTGATCCCACTCAAGGCGATGGAATTGCTGATACACCCGATCAAGGTGATTCCCATTTTCGTTGCCCTGGATTTCCATCACTCGATAATTGTTCATCCGTTAGTCCTGGTGTGATGTACATGAATTATATGGATTATACAGATGATAAATGTATGATGTTTTTTACACCAGATCAAACGAAAAAAATGTATACTACATTGAATGTTGCTAGAAGCTCTATTAAAAATTCTAATGGATCAATAGCATTAAATTCTATTAGCAAAGAACTTTCAATTGATAGTATTCTTTCTCCAGTTACGCTAGCAGCAAATCGTTGTTTTATTCCAATAATTCGATTGGCAAATGAAGGCAATACTCCAATAAGTAATATTCCTATTAGGTATAGTATCAATTCAGGTATTGAAAAAAAATATATTTGTTTAGATACTATTGCTCCTCATTCCAATTTGATAATTCATTTGTTAACAATTTCTGGAATTTTTGGCGAAAATTTATTTGAAGCTCGAATAGATATTGTAGATAACAGTAGCGTAAATAACTATTCAAGTTCTAGTTTTAGAGTAAATTCAACATCAATAACTAATTGTGAAAATAGTGGAATTCAAATTTTTCCTAATCCACTTATAGGTTTGAATAGTATAAATATTCAAACAAAGTTTTCTGAAAGTCAACAAACTTCATTAAGGTTGTTTAATGCCATTGGTCAGCTAATTTTTGAGAAAAAAGAAAACATAAACCCTGGTGATATGTTTACTATTTCATTGCAAGGTATGAGTGCAGGATTTTATATTTTCCAGTTTGATGGAATCGTGAATACTGAATCCGCAAAATTTATTTATTTACCACAATAATATTATCAATTACAAATTTTATTAAAAATGAATCATATCGCAATAGATACAATACTTAAATCATCAGATATAAATTTAAGAAATATTGCAGCTAAAATTATTGAAGGTGTAAGAATTTCTGATGCAGATGCACTTTGGCTTTTTGAAAATGTTGAGCTTTCTTCTTTAGGTGTTCTTGCAAATTATGTGCGCGAAAAGAAAAATGGCCAATACACTTATTTTAATCGTAATTTTCATATTGAGCCTACTAATATTTGTGTTTTCGCTTGTAAATTTTGTGCTTATTCACGTGAGTATAAAAAGCGTGAAGATGGTTGGGAGCTTGACATTGAACAGATGGTAAATCGTGTAAAGGAATACGATGGTAAAGCAATTACTGAAGTGCATATTGTTGGTGGTGTTCATCCTAAAATGGATGTTCATTTTTTTGCTGAATTATTAAAACGAATAAAGGATCATCGACCAACTTTGCATATAAAAGCTTTTACCTCTGTTGAATTAGATTACATGTTTCGCAAAGGAAAAATGAGTATAAGAGAAGGTTTACAATACCTAAAGGATAATGGCTTAGATTCAATCCCTGGTGGTGGAGCAGAAATTTTCGATGAAAAAGTTCGATTAGAAATTGCTGGTGATAAATGTGATTCTAATCGTTGGTTAGAGATTCATGAAACTGCACATCAACTAGGAATTAGAAGTAATGCAACAATGCTTTACGGACACATTGAAACGCATGCTCATCGCGTTGATCACATGCGTAGGTTACGTGAATTGCAAGATCGTACACAAGGGTTTCAAACATTTATTCCGTTGAAGTTTCGCAACGGTGATAATGATATGAGTTATGTGCCTGAAGTAAATTTAATTGAAGATTTGAAAACGTATGCAATTGGTCGCATTTATCTCGATAATTTCGGACATGTAAAAGCATATTGGCCAATGATAGGAAGGTCAACAGCACAACTGACACAATCATTTGGTGTTGATGATTTAGATGGCACGATCGATGACAGTACAAAAATTTATTCGATGGCTGGTTCTGAAGAACAAGTGCCGGTTTTATCTACTGATCAGTTGGTAGATTTAATAAAACATTCAGGAAGAATTCCTGTTGAACGTGATACACTTTACAATACAGTGAAAGTATACGATGAGTCTGTTGTATAAATAAAATTATTTCATTGCTCTACGAAGCAAATAAATGGCAACGAAGGAATAAACAATATTGGGAATCCAAACTGCAAGCATAGGCGGTACATTTCCATTTGTTGAGAACGTTGTACTTATTTGCATGAACATGATATAAGTGAAACTTAGAAGTAATCCAATTCCAATTTGCACTCCTATTCCACCTCTTACTTTTCTGCTTGAAAGTGAAACTCCAATAATCGTTAGTATAAATGTTGCGAAAGGAAAAGAGGTTCGTTTGTATTTTTCAATCAGATAAAATGGAAGTTCTTCAGAGCCTCGAATTCGTTCCTGTTCTATGAACCCATCTAGTTTGGAAGCATCCATCGTTTCAATATAATCAACTCTACGATTAAATTCATTTGGATAAAAAGCAAATGTAGTATCCATTCGAAAACCACTTTTCATCTTTTCTGTTTCACCATTTATTTGACGAACAAAATAATTTTCTAATATCCAATTACTTTTAATGCTATCCCATAATATTCGTTCCGATAATAGCTTGTAGGTTAACTTTCCTTTCTCGAATTTTTCAAATGAAAATTGATAACCTATCTTATCAATATTATTATAACTCTCGAAATAAATAAAATTACCAGGACTAATTTGTCGATGTACATTTTTATTTCTATAAACAAATGGATTTTTAATGTAGCGCGATTCAAACGCCAACCGTGTTGCATTCGAATGTGGAATGATATACGTGTTTAGTCCTAAGGATATAATTGCTAAAACACCTGCTGAAAACATGTATGGCATCAGTAACCTTCGAAAGCTTACACCACTAGCAAGTATGGCAATTATCTCTGTATTGTTTGCTAGTTTGGATGTAAAAAATATTACTGCAATAAACACAAAAAGCGGACTAAAAAGATTTCCGAAATAGGGAATAAAATTCATGTAATAATCGAAGATGATTGCTTTCATTGGAGCTTGTCGCTCTAAAAAATCATCGATCTTCTCGGAGATGTCAAATACGATTGCAATCGCTATAATTAGTCCCAAGGCAAAGAAAAATGTGCCTAAGAATTTCTTAACGATATAACGATCTAATATTTTAATCTTCATTGTTTTTATTTCGCATTGCTATTTCCAATTGCATACTATTTCGAATCTATAATCTATTACTAACTCTTTTCACCATTTCAGTTTTCCATGAAGAAAATGTTCCAGCAAGAATATGTTTTCTTGATTCCTTCACCAACCAAAGATAGAAACCTAGATTATGCAAAGTTGCAATTTGTGCGGCAAGAATTTCTTTCGATATCAACAAGTGACGTAAGTACGCTTTGTTATATGCAGTGTCAACATAACAAGTACCATCAGCTTCAATAGGTGAGAAGTCTGCTTTCCATTTTTCATTACGGATATTGATAATACCTTCCTTTGTAAAAAGCATACCATTGCGTGCATTTCGTGTTGGCATCACACAATCAAACATATCAACGCCAAGAGCAATTCCTTCTAAAATATTTGCTGGCGTTCCAACACCCATCAAATAACGTGGTTTATCTTTTGGTAAAATATCTGTCATCTGATCAGTAATCTCATACATCATCTCTGCTGGTTCGCCAACAGATAATCCACCAATAGCATTTCCTTCGCGGTCCATCGATGCAATAAATTCCGCACTTTGCTTACGCAAATCTTTATAAGTACTTCCTTGAACTATTGGAAATAAAGTTTGTGAATGGCCATAAAGTGGTGGGTGATTATCGAAATGCGTGCAACAACGTTTCAACCAACGATGTGTTAATTCCATTGATTTTTTTGCTAATTCATATTCGCAAGGGTAGGGAGTACATTCATCAAATGCCATGATGATATCACCTCCAATACTTCGTTGTATATCCATTGCAATTTCTGGCGAAAGAAAATGTTTTGATCCATCAATATGAGAAGTGAAATGAACACCTTCTTCTTTAATTTTTCGAATATCACTCAAAGAAAAAACTTGGTAGCCACCGCTATCGGTAAGGATTGGTTTATCCCAACCAATAAATTTATGTAAGCCACCAGCTTTCTCAAGAATGGTAGTTCCAGGACGTAAATACAAATGATACGTATTTCCTAAAATAATTTGTGCACCAATATCATTTGCTAGTTCGCGCTGATGAACACTCTTAACAGTTCCCGCCGTACCAACCGGCATGAAGATCGGAGTCTCAATTTTGCCGTGATCCGTTTCAAGAAATCCTGCTCTTGCTTTACTTGCTGTATCTGTTTTTTGTAATGTAAATTTCAATGTTATAAATGTTGAAAGCTGTTATGCTTGTTGATCTTTAATGAGATTTATATTTTCAATAGACGTATTTTCTGTTGCGATAAGATCACGAATTACTACTGATGCGCACACGGCTCCAAAGGTAGCAGGAAGGTAGGATATTGTACCATAAGCCGATTTTTTATATCGCGTTCCATCTGTCATAATAAGCGATTCTTTTATCACTTCTTCGTAAGAGAAAACTGCTTTAATTCCCGTACGGATATCATGGTTCTTAAGTCTTTTGCGAACACATTGCGCTAGTCGGCATTCATGAGTTTCGCTAATATCAACTACTTTAATTTTTGTTGGATCTAATTTTCCACCAGCACCCATTGAACTCACAATTTTTAATCCTTTACGATATGCTGCAACTAACGCAGTGATTTTTGGTGTTACGGAATCGATTGCCTCTACCACGTAATCATAAGGAAAACTTAATAAATTATTTACTTCAGCTGGATTGATAAATTCTTTGATCACATTCAACTTTAAATCGGGATTGATATCAAGTAATCGCTCCTTCATGATTTCAGTTTTATAACGACCTTCCGTTGATTTTAATGCGGGAAGTTGCCGATTTCTATTGCTCGCTTCTACTTGATCACCATCAACAATCGTTAAGGTTCCAATTCCTGCACGGCAAAGAAATTCGGCAGTAAAAGAGCCAACACCACCTAAACCAATTACGATTACATGAGCGTTTTCGAGAGTAGTAAGCTGGTTTTCATTGATTAATAATGCAGTTCTGGAAAGCCAGGAACGGTCAGACATGATGGAATAACTTTAAAAATTGTTGGTGAAGCTGCGATTTCAATGAAAGTTCAGAGGTGTTTCTCAAAATTGCAGCGCGTGTAAAGATAACATTGATAGAGACTTTAGAGGCATCCGTTTCAAGGAAAAATTTACCATCTGGAATAAATGGCAAAACTAATGTAGCCATCGAGTCATCATGTAAAATTGCATCACCAAAAGAAAAATAAAATCCTTCTTCGAGCATTTGTTTTGCTACCGACATTTTAACATTTAAACCATGCAAAATCCAGGGTTGTTTGGGCTTTAATTTTTTATGTAGGATTCTTATGTCATCATACGCTTTTACACAATGAATGATAAGTGGTTTTTTAATTTCTTCGGATAGGCGAACCATGTCTTCAAATATTGAAATTTGAAGTTCGAATTGCGTATCACTTAATCGATCTAATCCACATTCGCCAATTGCTAAAACGTTTTTCTTTTTTGCATGAAATTGAATAACTCTAATATCTTCTTGCGATGATTCCACACGAATAAATCGTGGATGAATGCCAATAGAAAAATTATTTATTGATGCAAGATCAGTTGCGATAGAATCTGTATTTAGTAAATTGAAAATACTGATACAATCATCGGAAGTTTTCGTTTGATGCGTATGGATATCAGTAAACATTATTTTTTTGCAGATTGTTCTTCTTCAAATCTACGAATAAATAATTCGGGACGAAAAAGGCTTTTCAAAGTCCAATCTTTTTTTATCTCTATGATTTCATCAACAGATAATTTCCAATTGATAGAATTATTTTCTCTCATACGTTGAGTAAGATCGTAAAGCATGATTGATGCTGCAACGGACACATTAAAACTTTCTGAAAATCCTTGCATTGGAATGATGGCAAATTCATCGGCTTCTTGCATCAATAATTGAGAGATACCATCGCGTTCTTGTCCGAAAAATAAGGCAATAGGTTTGGAGATATCTAATTCATGAACTGCCTTTTCAAAAATATGTGGAGTTGTAGCAACAATTCGATAACCTTTATTACGTAGCGCTTGGATACATGCTATGGTGTTATTTTCTTTTTCGCTATAATTGTTTATGGATAACCATTTGTTAGCACCGTTGGTCACATTTTTTGCAGGTTTTATATAAGACCCATTTTCAATCACATGTATATCTTGAATTCCGAAACATTCGCAACTACGCATTACTGCACTTGTATTATGTCCGTCGGTTGTATTTTCCATTGCGACAGTAATATGTCGTGTGCGTTTGGATAATACAGAATCGAATCTTTCTTTTCTCTCATCAGAAATAAAGCCCAATAAATATTCAAGAAGTTCGGGAGTAAAATCAGGTGGATGCTGAATCATTTTGCAAATATAATTTGAATGTTCAATTGCTATTCTAATTTTATTGAAATTACGATTAGCTTTTTAAATCAGCATTAGCGTTTTTAAGAGTTTGATACATGATAAATATTATTTATCTCACTTGCTTTATTGGAAGAAGTTCCCGTTCTTCGTATTATGTAATTAACATAACCTATTTTACACAATGGACAAAATCGATAATCCCTTTCCTGTAATTGCTTATCACAGCCCTGAATATTTTTGTAATAGGCAAAGTGAAACAGAACAATTATTAGAAGGAATAAAAAACGGCCGCAATACAACTGTAACTGCACTTCGTAGAATGGGAAAGACTGGTCTCATTCAGCATGTGTTTCAGCAGCTAAAAGGAAAGAAAGGTATTCGTTGTTTTTATCTCGATTTATACCCCACCACTTCGCAAGCTGATTTAGTGAAATTACTTGCTAAAAGTACGTTAGGAAAACTTGATTCCAATCAGATAAAATTGATGCGTGAACTGGCAAATTTCTTCACACATTTACGCCCTGTGATTCAGTACGATCAAATGTCGGGAGCACCTTCAGTAGAGTTTACTTTAGATTCAAATGTTCAAGCGGGACATAGCTTGGAACAAGTCTTCGCTTACCTCGAGAAACAGCCTGGTCAGATTGTTTTAGCCTTCGATGAATTTCAACAAATTTTAGAGTATTCGGAGAAGAATACGGAAGCATTGTTACGAACATTTGTACAAAAAGCGAAGAACATCCGGTTCATATTCGCGGGTAGTCATAATTCGATGATGCAAGCGATGTTTAGAAACCAGTCGCGACCATTTTATCAGTCGACAGATATGTTAAATTTAGTTGCGATAGAACACGATACTTATCGTAAATTTATCATTGAAAAGTTTGCGGAAGGAAAACGGAAGATCTCTGAAGTAATCGCCGATCGAATATTAGATTGGTGTCGTCATCATACGTATTATGTGCAGTTACTGTGCAATCGTTTATACTCGAAGGGAATTCGTCAGCCAGATGAATGGTATGTGGAACGATTAATGGCGGAACTGTTAGAAGAAAACGCTTCCGTTTATTATAATTATCGAAAACTCTTAACTGAGAATCAATGGTTGCTGTTGAAAGCAATAGCAAAAGAGAATGGAGCACGGCAAGTACTAGGAGGGGAGTTTATTCGCAAGAACGAGTTAGGAAGTACAAGCTCTGTGCAAACTGCTTTAGCTGCCTTGATTGATAAAGAAATGATATTTGATGAAGAAGGAAGATTTTATGTTTATGATGTGCTTTTAGCGAGATGGTTGGAGCAACATTAAAATGTTGTATTTTGAACTTATTGTTTAATTATTACTTGATTAAAATTGTTGGTTGATGTTTTTATTTTTAAAAAGTAGACAGCATTTTCTAATTTACTAAGGTCAATTTTATATTTTCCAGATAAAATTGATGGTTTATCTTTTGTGTAAACTAGGCGACCATCAACAGAATAAATTTGAATAGAATTGATGATTCCATTGTTTGCTGAAGTGGCTAATGTAAATTCATTATGAAATGGATTTGGTTGAATATTTATTTCATTATTTTTTAATTCATTGATACCAGTTAAGCTAACATAGATTGTTGATGATGTTCCTGTACATCCAATAAAATCAGTTGATATAACTGTGTAATTACCGCTTTGACTAGCTACATAATTAATCTGATCCGCACCTATAATTAATACATTATTCAAATACCATTGAAATGAAACCGCATTTGGATCATCACAAGTTAAAGTATCTGCATTTACAATAATATTTGGAGTTGGGATTGCAACAACGTTTAAGTTGTAAGAAAGAGTGTCATTACAATAAGGTGTATGAGCGATTAAAGTGATTGGTACAAATCCTATTGAAAGTGGAGCTGTTGTAAATGATGAATCCGTTGTGAGAAACAAATTATTATAATACCATTCGAATGTTGCAGGATAAGTACTATTTGCAGTAAAACTACTTGTTGTGCCTTCACATAATATTGGAGATATAATAAAATTTTGTAGAATATTTTCACAATCATATAAAGTGTGAAATGCATCGTTGGTAATTACTGGTAGATTATTATCAAAATATATTGAAGCGCTATTATGTATTGTAGCTCCCTCGATCAAATTCGGCTCTCTTGTAATACGGTATTTTACGAATCCATTACTTAGTAGTTGATTACTTCCACTGTCAACTAAATTAATATTATTGAATTTGAATTTAATAATACGACCACTATCAACTTCTAAAATATAAGGATGGCTAGAACCAAGTTGAACAAATGAAAGTAAATTAAAATCTTCTGAAATAGTATCTACAATTACTACATTAAAAGCTGTATCCGTACCTGTATTTTGAAAATCGATTTGGTAATCGAATGTCATTTGAGTTATAGGAATAAGATTATTTGAACTGTACCCCGAAGGATTTGCGAGTTTTACATTTGGATCGTAAGAAGAGCTTGCGATTATAGTAGTTGAATCAATATTATTTAATGCATTTGCCTCTAAGGAAGTCGTCGTTCCTGTTGCAATAAATTTGAAAGCATCTCCTACATTAACTGAAAGTGGCACATCAAATGAAACTTGAATATTTTTATTTTGAAATGGTGCTAGTGAATCAATAACCCAATAAATACTATTTGAAGTAATTATAGTTGAAGGAGTATTTGTTGAATTATAAATTAATGTAGAATCAAATTCCAATTTTATTGTATCGCTTGTTAAATACGACAACGAATTATTTTTTAAATAAATATAGCTTGCACATTGAGATCCGGGCCTTATGTTGCTATTAGAAATATCTACAAAAAGATCGGCGATTCCGTTGGAAGTGTCTGCAAAATTTATGGTTTGTACTTGATGTAAGTTATCTACAATAACCTGTTGAGGTAAATTAGAAGGACATTTTGTTTGTAATCCAGGAATGGTTGAACTGCTGTTGATGGTGTAATTTCCATAACCTAGGTTGATAGAATAATTTCCTTGATTATCTGTTTGAGTAAAATAATTTCCAGGATGTATTTCTACTATTGCTCCATTTATACCGGTATCAACTTGGTTTTTTAGACAATCTTTATTATAATCTACAAAAATGTTTCCATTTACACTTCCACAATTATTACCAAGATCATGAATGATTATTGGAAAATCTTCAGCTGTGGAAATCATGGGATTTGAGTTATAATAAATCGTATTTGGCCAATCATCAATTTCAAATTTTAAATGATAATTACCCGGAGGAAGACTATCAAATTGATAATAATAGGAAAGTAGAGAAGCGGGTGAAATTCCAGTTGAAGTTATTGGGAAAGGATTAATTGAATCATACAATGAAATATATATTAAACCAGTTATAGTACCCCCAGTATAAATTGAAAAGTCATATAAAAATGGAAATCCATTATACATTCTGGAACTATCACGTAAATTAATTAAGCCATAAATTGTTCCATTTGCCTGATTATGGCAAGCATCAAAAGCTTTAATTTCCGGTTTTGCGAAGCCTTCAGTTTTTAGATCAATAGGAGTAATACCGGAACATCCATTGGCGTCGGTAACAATAACGTCTCTATGAAAAGAGGTAGGGTTAATGCCATCGTTAGTTGCAATTTGTTGTCCCCAAGTTGCACAAATTTGTGCCTGTGCTGAATTACTTACAATTATATCTCGAAAATTCCACGAATATGGGGAAACACCATTTGAAATGCCATTTAACCCTATTATTCCGACACATTTCTGAAAAATATCATTATTTTGTATTCCGTATCCATGTTGTAAAGGAGCATTGTATATAGTGGCATAATTACTTGCTGTCATACCATTATTATCAGTTACAATTACGGTATAAGTTCCCGCATGTAAATTGTTTATATAACCCGTTGTATCACCATTTGACCAGATATAACTATATGGAGGAGTTCCTGAATTTACTGAAGCACTGATATTTCCGTTACCATTGTTACAAGCTTCATCTTGAGTAAAAAAGGAAACTTGCATTCCACTTTGGTTAATAAGAATACCAGATTGGGTCTGACAATTAGCTGACATGATATTTATTGAAATAAATAAAATTAGAAAAAATGATTTCTTCATAGATAGCTTTTATCCTGTAAATATAATCAAACAAAATATCATTAACAGTGTTACGTTAAAAAGTTATATATTGTGACTAAGATCCTTTAAAAAACTAATAGTATTCTTGTACTATGGAAACTACTCTCAACGAACCAGAAATAAAGGCGCTAATAAGCCTTTTAGATGATACTGATAACGATGTATATTTTCATATTGAAGAGCGTTTGATTGGCTTGGGACGTGAAGTAATTCCTATTTTAGAAGATGCTTGGTCGAATGCTTTTGATGCAGTGATGCAAAATCGAATAGAATTTATTGTTCATAAAATTCAATACGATACTTTATTAGAAGATATTAAATTATGGATTCATGCAAGTGACCATGACTTATTACGAGGAGCAATTTTAGTGGCTAAGTACCAGTATCCTGATTTAAATGAGGAAAAAATTTATCAAACCATCGCTCAAATTAAAAAGGATATTTGGTTAGAGTTAAACGAAAATCTTACAGCTCTTGAAATTATAAATATTGTAAATACCATTTTATTCAGTCAATATAATTTTGCAGGGAACACTTCTAATTATCATGCTCCACAAAATTCATATATCAATTGTGTTTTAGAAAGTAAAAAAGGTAATCCATTAGCATTAGGAATTATTTATCAAGTGATCACGCAACAATTGAATTTACCGATCTTTGGCGTGAATCTTCCTGAGCATTTTATTCTTGCATATTTAGGTGCTTCTGATGATGAAAATCCAGATAAAAAAAAGGTGATATTTTATATTAATCCCTTTAGCAAAGGCTCTGTTTTCGGTCATACAGATATTGATCAATTTATTAAAAAGCTAAATCTAGAACCTCAAGATAGCTATTACAATCCATGTGAAAATAAGGATATGATTCAACGCATGGTTCGTAATTTAACATTATCGTATCAGAAATTAGGTGATACAGAAAAAGTAGATGAACTAGCAAAAATGTTAGAATTGTTTACTGTAATAGCTTAAGTAAAAGCAGTTAGTAAATGTAAAGCTATATGCTGCGAAGCATGTCCATTTCCATAAAGATTGACATTAAAATCGGGATGTACATTTAACATTTTGTAAGTGGATGTAATAATGTCTTCTTTCTTGTATCCTGCAAGGGAATTAAAACCTTCTTCAACTAATTCTACCCATTCCGTTTCTTCGCGTAAAGTCACACAACATTTTTTAAAGAAGAATGCTTCTTTTTGTAAACCACCAGAATCAGTAATAACAAGTTCACTATTTTTTATCAACGAAATCATATCAAAATATCCAACAGGATCAATTAATTCAGCATCGCATATAATATTATTTTGTTCCATTATTTTTCGCGTACGCGGATGAATTGGAAGTACAATTTTCATTTCCTTATTCAAAATATTAACTGCGTCAATAATTGATTGTAATCGAAGAATGTCATCCGTATTTTCTGCACGATGAATGGTGCAGAGAATATATCTATTCAGTCCTAGTTTGGAAATGATCGTTGACTTTTCTTCTGCTATCTTACTATAATAAATTGCAGAATCTTGCATTACATCACCAGAAAAAATTACATCACAATCATGATTTCTAAAGCCTTCATTGTCTAAGTTTTTAATTGCTGTAGTGGTTGGGCAAAAAAGATATTTAGAAATGCGATCAGTTAATATTCGATTTATTTCTTCTGGCATTTGTAAATTAAAGCTTCGTAATCCCGCTTCAACATGTGCAATAGGAATATGTAATTTAACTGCTGTTAATGCTCCTGCTAAAGTAGAATTTGTATCACCATAAACAAGAACTAGATCTGGCTTCTCCGCCATAAAAATCGGTTCTAATCCATTTATCATGTTTGCAGTCATGGCGCCATGCGATTGTTCTGAGATGCCTAAATTAATTTTAGGTTCAGGAATATTCATCTCCTTAAAAAAAACCTCCGACATATTCTCATCATAATGCTGACCAGTATGAATTAAGATCTCATCAATAGAAGTATTTTTAGCAAACGCACGACTTATAGAAGCTGCTTTTATAAACTGCGGACGAGCACCAATGATTGTTAGAATTTTCATAAAGGATAATTAATTTTCCTCTGATTAAAATAGATGTCACGATTTTAATTTAAACGACGAAGCCTGTCGGTTATTACAGGCTTCGTCGTTTAACTATTTATTTTCAACTATTATTTAGCATAATTCACTGCTCTCGTTTCTCTGATAACAGTTACTTTAACCTGACCTGGATAAGTCATTTCAGTTTGAATTTTTGTTGCTATATCAAACGATAATTGTTCTGTTTGTGCATCATCTAATTTTGCACTTTCAACAATCACACGTAACTCACGACCTGCTTGAATTGCAAAAGCTTTTTCAACACCTTTATATGATTGAGCCAAATTTTCCATCTCTTTCAAACGCTTCATATATTGTTCAACAATTTCACGACGAGCACCTGGACGAGCGCCACTAATCGCATCACAAACCTGAACGATAGGAGAGATGATACTTGTCATTTCTATCTCATCATGATGTGCTCCAATTGCATTACAAATTTCGATATTTTCTTTGTTACGTTCTGCCATTTTCATTCCTGCAATAGCATGAGGAAGTTCAGTGTCTTCTTCGGTAACTTTTCCGATATCGTGTAATAAACCAGCACGTTTTGCAAGCTTCACATTTAGTCCAAGCTCAGCAGCCATCAATGCACAAAGGTTTGCTACTTCGCGTGAATGTTGCAATAAATTTTGTCCGTAAGAAGAGCGGTATTTCATTCTACCAACCATACGAATTAATTCAGGAGCTAATCCGTGAATTCCTAAATCGATAGCTGTACGTTTTCCTGTTTCAATAATTTCCTCATCAAGTTGACGACGAACTTTAGTTACCACTTCTTCAATACGTGCGGGGTGAATACGACCATCAGAAACCAATTGATGTAATGCAAGACGAGCTAACTCTCTACGAACAGGATCAAAGCCAGAAAGAATAATTGCTTCTGGTGTATCATCAACAATAATTTCAATTCCTGTTGCAGCTTCTAGTGCACGAATATTTCTTCCTTCACGACCAATGATACGACCTTTCACTTCATCATTATCAATATGAAAAACTGTAACAGCATTTTCAACTGCATGCTCTGTTGCAACACGCTGAATAGTTTGAATTACGATCTTCTTCGCTTCTTTATTAGCAGTAAGTTTTGCTTCATCCATCGTCTCCTTGATGAACTGCATTGCTTCTGTTTTTGCTTCCGCTTTTAATGCTTCCACTAATTGTTTGCGCGCATCTTCAACACTTAATCCTGCAATTTTTTCGAGAGCTTGAACCTGACGGTGATGTGCTTTTTCAAGTTCTTCTTTACGACGATCTACTACTTCCATTTGAGTAGTTAAATTTTGTTGAATCGCTTCAACTTGCGTTTGCTTAAGTTTGCTTGCTTCTAATTGTTGATTTAAAGTAGTCTCTTTTAATTTGATTCGATTATCAGCTTCGATAATACGTTTATCTTTTTCAGCTATATGTTTTTCGTGATCTGCTTTTAAAGCTGTAAAACGATCTTTAGCTTGAATCTCTTTATCTTTTAAATAAATTACACCTTTAGCTTCTGCTTCCTTAATGATGGAATGTGCTTTTTCTTCTGCAATTGCAACTAGATTAAGATTCGTTTTTCGTGTTGCGAGGTATGTGACCACAGCACCAACCACGAGACCTAGTACTGCTGCTATTAAGATTGATATATCCATTGATTTTTTTGTTAGATGAGGTAATTGTGTTTAGTATTGAAATTGATGAACTAAATAATTCATCATGTTAGTTTTTGCTTTTAAAAAAATTAAAAACCCGCACCGTCCTGTGCATGTAAATCCCTATTGACAGGGTCGGATCCAGCCGGCTGATTTGTGCTTTCCGTTCGAGACGGACTTGCTCTTGGCAGCCTGAGTCTGTCTCCTATTAGTGTAGTGTTGAATTTACATCGGCGATCAGGACGAATGCGGGTATATTTTACCCGGGTAATTCCTCAATAAAAGGAATACTCGTGTGTTGGTCAAAGAACGTTAATATAGAATTAGAATTTCTTCACTAATTCACTCAGCACTTCTAATTCACTATGAATTTCTGCATCTTTATTTTCATGCACTTCATGAACACCTAATAACTCACTCGCCAATTGCAATGCACACATAGCAAGCAAATCTTGATGATCACGAACGGCATAAGCTGTCTCGTATTCTTTCAATCTATCATTTACAAGAGTAACTGCATTACGCATCGCTTCTTCTTGTTCGGCAGTTACTTTTAACGGGTAACTTCGGTTGGCAATATTGACTTTTATTGAAATAGTTTCGTTCACGAGAGGTCTCTGTTCAAGAGTGCTAAACATTTATCGATTTCACGGAGATAGCCGTTAATTTGAATTTTTAGGCTTCGGTTATCCTGATCGCTGGATCCCACCAAAGCCTGCGCTAATTTAACGGTTTTAAGTTGTTCTTTGAGGTGGTCAGACTCCGTTAACAAAGTTTGTTTTTCAACCTCCAACTGTTGATGAATATCCTTTAAACTTGCTAAATCGTTTCGTAATTGAGTATGCGATTGCAACGCCGCTTCTAATTGCTGCTGCAAAAGCTTGAAAGATTGCATCATATCATTCATAACTCATTGGTTTCGAGAATGCAAGTATTTTTGTTGCTATACTACTCTTTACAAAGATAAAAAGGAAATCGAAAGATATGCTTCAAAACAACATTCCATTTGAGAGGATTAGGTGGATAAAAACAAGCGTAATTAGTATAATTTTATTTTATTTTTTACTAATTAACACAATTGTTTGTGCTCAAGTTCCTATTAATGAGGTCAATTTTCAATCACCACTTCCGATTACGATAAGCTTATCAGGTACTTTTGGAGAGCTACGAAACAATCATTTTCACTCGGGAATCGATATCCGTACAGAAGGTAGACAGGGAATTCCAGTTATGGCTACGGCAAATGGAACGATTTCTAGAATTAAAGTGAGTAGTACTGGATTTGGTAAGGTTCTTTATGTAAATCATCCTGAAGGATACACAAGTGTATATGCACATCTATATTGCTTTTCCAATCCAATTGATTGCTTAATTGACTCCTTGCAACATGCGCAACAAAATTATGAAGTAGAGATATTTCCTGATAGTTTGAAGTTTCCTGTTCACAAAGGTGAAATCATTGCTTGGAGCGGAAGTTCGGGCGGTAGTGAAGCTCCTCATTTGCACTTTGAAATTCGTGATCGTAAAACAGAAGAGCCACTGAATCCATTATTATTTGGATTTAATGTTAAAGATACGGACCCTCCATTTTTAAGAAATTTTTTATTTTATGGATTTACTGATTCTATTTGGAGTGTTCAAACAAATAGAAATTTCAAATCATCTGGAAATAATGATGAGATAATTTATTTAGAAACTGATACTGCCGGAATTGGTTTTGAAGCTTTAGATTTAGACAGTACATCGTTACTTGGAATTTATTCAGCTGAATTAATTTGTAATGATTCCGTGATTTATAAATATGCGTATAATCGTTTTAGTTTTAATGAATCGCGTTATGTAAATGCACATATTGATTACGATTGGAATTTTAGATTGAAGTCGAAAGCCGAGCGATGTTTTAAGTTAGTAGGAGATAGCTGTATGTTTTTTAAAGATGCTGGAAAAGGATTTATAATCTTGAATGATTCTATTCCTGTAAATTTAAAATTGATAATAAAAGATTTCGCTGGGAATGAAATCAGTTCTATGTTTTTACTTCAGAAAAAAAAGGAAGAACACCATATAACTTCTCTAGATTCTAATAGAATTGTATTTAATAAAACTTTTAAATTTGTTAATGAAAACATAACAATAATTATTCCATCAGGAGCACTTTATCAAGATGATTTTTGGCAATTCTTCTCAAAGAAAAATAAAAACAAGAAGTTGATAAGTGATGTTTATCAAATTATGGATACTGGAACTCCATTTCAAAAGTCGGCTATCATCAAACGTAATTTTTCTAAAGTCATACCTTATTTAAGAGGGAAAATTGTTCTTGTTGAATTATCAAAAGAAGAAGATGTAAAAAATGTTTACACCTGTAAAGAGGATAAAGGATGGCTTTCCGCTTCCATCCATAATGGAGGTTCATTTTCATTTATTATTGATACGATTGCTCCATTGGTTAAAGAGCTTTTTTACCAACCTGATCCTGTTTCAGGAAATCCGATATTATTTATAAAAGTATTAGAAATAGTATCTGGATTAAAATCCTATTCCTGTTTTATTAACGATAAATGGACTTTGTCGGAGTGGGATCCAAGAACGCACAACATTTTAATTTATCCAGAAGGTCAATATTTGGGACCTAATAAATTAGTTATTAAATTGACTGATAGTTGCGGGAATGAAAGTGTATTTGAAGGAGTGTTTTGAAAATTACAAGTGATTTCTATATATTAAGTATTGGTATTAGTCTCTATATCGTTTGATCTCGTAAATTTGCATCAATATAAATCTTATGGAACCTATCTTCTCACATGAAAGTATTGCAATTTGCTTAATTAGAGTATTTACAGGTATGCTATTTTTGATGCAGGGTTTTGATAAAATTTTTAGAATGGGAATCAGTAATTTAATTGAAACGATAAAAGCACCTTTTTTAAATTTGGGAATTCCAATGATCACAATAAGGCTATTTGCATTTCTAACATCATTTATTGAATTGTTCGCTGGATTATTTTTGATGTTTGGACTATTTAAATTTGTCTCCTTATATGCATTAGGAATTGATTTGTTAATTGCAAGTTTTGGAATGGCAATAATAAACCCTATGTGGGATATGAAACATGTCTTTCCACGTTTAATACTGATTAGTTTCCTTTTACTTTATCCATCGGCGAAAGATATTCTTGCATTCGATCATTTTATTTTTTAATTTGCTGAATTAATATTTTCTCTTGAAAAAAAGCACATCTACAAATTCTGTTTTCCATAGCAAAATTAATGCTGTTAGGCTAGTTTTGCTTTTATCTGTCATTATCATGATTGTGAAATTTTTCGCTTATTATGTTTCGAAATCAAACGCTGTACTTTCCGATGCACTTGAATCATTTATCAATATTGCAACCAGCGGATTTACATTATATAGTTTATATTATTCTGCTAAACTAAAAGATGATGATCATCCTTATGGTCATGGGAAAATAGAATATTTAGCTATAGGATTTGAAGGCGCACTTATTTTAGGAACTGGAGTTTATATTTTAGTTAAATCGGCAAATAATTTTTTACATCCTGTTCCACTCGAGAATATTAATGGAGGAATTTTACTAACTGCTATTTCAGGATTAGCGATGTTTTTTATTGGAACATTTCTGAAAAGGAAAGGTCGCGAATTAAATTCAAGACCACTTATTGCTGATGGTGAACATTTTCATTTAGATACATTAACCAGTATTGCCTTAGTTGCTGGATTGAGTATATATGAGTTAACTGGTTGGTACTGGATTGATCCTGTTTTGGCTTCTTTACTTGCATTCCATATAATGGGAAGTGGATATAAATTAGCAAAGGAATCCGTAGATCACTTGTTAGATAAAGCAGATTTTAAGACTATTTCAAAAGTTGTTGATGCACTAAGTTTGCACCGTCGAGATTGTTGGATTGATATTCATAATTTGCGATTACAAAAATTTGGACAATATTTGCATATTGACTGTCACATAACAATGCCTTTTTATTATTCATTAGAACAAGTACATGATGAAATAAAGTTATTGGAAAGGGAGTTAAATAGCGAGTTTAATAATAACTTAGAATTATTTATTCATACTGACCCTTGTCAGATGATTCCATGTAATTTATGTAAAGTAAAAGACTGTCCATTTCGCAAACAACCTTTCTATAAAATTGTGGAATGGACTCCCGATAATGTGATGCAAAACAAGAAGCATAGTCTTGGCATAGAAAATTAAGGTGGAAAGATGATTTTCATCACAACATTTTAGATTATCATAATAACTAAGTAGCTTTAACCTATTGAAAATACAAATTACACTATGAAAAATATTCTCTGTCCTACCGATTTTACTAAGAGTTCTGAAAATGCATTGTTGTATGCTGCGGATTTAGCAAGGATCTACAAAAGTAAAATTATTTTAATGCATGCTTATGAAACGCCGGTAATTTACACAGATGTTACAGTTGCTACTGTTCAAATTGATTTTGAAGATTTAAAAGCTGGTGCATTAGCAAAGCTTAAAAAATTTTATTCAAAGATGCAACCTGAAATTAAAGATGTCCCTTGCGAATTAGTTTTGCAGCAAGGACTACCATCTTCACGAATTAGTGAAATTGCTATTGAGAAAAAAATTGATTTGATTGTAATGGCTACAACTGCAAGTACACAAGTGCAAAGATTTTTAGTAGGAAGTAATGCTACACGAGTTTTGAAAGATACAACTTGTATGGTAATGTTAATACCACCAAGAGCACAATTTGATGGATTAAAGAAGATTGTATTTACTACTGATTTATCAAAGGAAAATTTAATAGCATCTCGTGCTATAGTAGAAGTTGCTAAGATGTTTAAATCAGAATTAATATTTTTAAATGTTGATAATCAAATATTGGTACATGATGATACAGATTTGGATAATGTTACTCATAAAATAAAGCAATATGTTTCCTATCCAAAAATGAAAGGTTATGTATGCACTGATTTAAATGTTGCTGATGGAATTAGCTATTTCCTAAAACATCATAAGGCCGATTGTTTAGCTATGGTTACGCATCATCGTAAATTTATTAAAGCGTTAGCAAATCCAAGTGTTACAAAAAAAGTAGCATACAAAACGGATATTCCTTTAATGGTGATTCATCTGAACGATTAATGTTTTAATATACTTTTGTGTATGGCTACAAATCGAAATTTTGATACTGTTACAGAAGCAGTGAATGATCTTCTAACTAGAGGATACATTGATACTATTTCATTAACGGATGATCAATTAAAATGTACAGATAAAGATCTCGTTCTTAACCCAGACGATTTTCAAATTGATGAATTTTATCGCTTTGAAGGAGATACAGATCCTGGAGATGAGATGGTTGTTTATGCTATCTCTTCAGAAGGTTTAAGTATAAAAGGTATTCTTGTTAATGCTTATGGTATGTATAGTGATACAATCGCTGATGATTTAATTTCAAAGCTTAAAGTTCATCATAAATAGTTATTTGCACTTTTGAAGTGGCATCATTTCGATTTTTTCCAACCCGCAATTTTTGTGCTGTTCTAGTTGTTGAGAAGTTCCTCTTTGAATTAGTAATAATGCAAGTGAAATAGCAATAATTGGTGATAGGCGATTTACCCAAGTTCTTGCATTGTTACTAATAAAACTTCCAGTGAACGATAGTATAAACATAAATGGAAAAGTACCTGCTCCAAATAATGCCATAAATAGTGCAGCGCTTAATGGATTAGCTGTTGCAATTGCTCCTGCTAATGCAAGATAAACAAATCCACATGGCAATAGACCATTAGTTAACCCAATTATATATAATGAAGAATAGGAGTGATGCTTAAATAATTTTTTGAACTGTTTTTTAAGTACACTTGATACCTTTACTAGGTGTGAATTGAAAAATTTTCCTAAACTATCATTCGAGAAAAGAACAAAAATAATTATTAAGATACCAAGGATTATACTTAAGTTATTTTGAAGTCCAATTAACGAAAACGATTTTCCAATTAAACCCGCAATCAACCCTAAAATTGAGTAGGTTGTAATTCTCCCTAAATTATAAATAAATCTACCTAACAGTAAACTTCCCGCTTGAGCATTTGGTGTAGGTAGGGCTAATGCAATTGGACCACACATACCGACACAGTGGAAGCTGCCTAAAAATCCTAGTGATAATGCCGACCAAAATATAATATTCATTATTGTATAAATACTTTTTCCTCTTGATAGAGCTTTGTATTATTTAAAGTCCAACTCATTTGAATACGCCACCATCCTTTGGATAAATTTGATGTGGCTATTTGTTGTGAATTACTTATATCTGGCAATACTTTAACTGAAAAATCAAGATTAGAATTATCAGGTTTAAAGAAATAGAAAGACCCATTAGCAGAGCCTTTGTTTAAAGTTTTTGGATAAGAAATTAGGATAAAAGTTTTATCGGAGCTCAATGAAATTGTTGCATGGTTTTTTACTTCATTGCTACTCATCATACTATTGTATTGATCTTGATACTTTACTTCACGTTCATAGTATTTATCCGTAACAAGATCTACTTTTTGTTGTGTACATTTATATACCATGAATAGTATCCCCGTCATAAAGATTACATACAAGATTATAATTCGATATCCCCAGTTCATTTTTTAGTTTGTTGGCCCTATGAAATTTGTACTTACTTCTTCTACTACTTTATTATCAGCTAATATTTGAATTATAACTTTTGTTTTCCTGCTTTTGATCGACACATTATCAAGAATAATAAAAAATTCACTTGATGCAATATCCTGTTGTTTTAAATCTGTTAAAGCTTTGCCTATCCATTGAATCTTGCCAGACGGTGAAACAACTTTTAATTGAAGATGAAAATCTTTAAAAGTTTTGTTCACAATATTCATATTGTATAAATTACTTACTTGGTTATTTGGCAATTGTTGATATAAAATTCCAGGTGTTCTTAAAATTGTCGCTTCAACATCGCTTCTTATTGCGAGTAAGGTGATTAATGTACCTAGCAATAGTGTTAATACAACTGAATAGGCAATAATTCTTGATGAAATTTTGAATTTAGCTTTTGAAGAAATAGCATCTTCACAAGTATATCGAATCAAACCATGAGGCTTGTTTACTTTATCCATTATTGAATTGCATGCATCAATACAAGCAGTACAATTAATACATTCTAATTGGGTGCCATTTCGAATATCGATTCCAGTAGGACAAACTTGAACACACTGATGGCAATCAATACAATCACCTAATTCTCTAACTTGATCTTTATGAATTTTACCACGAGGTTCACCACGTTTATAATCATAAGCTATTACTACTGATTTTTTATCTAATAGAACTCCTTGTAATCTTCCATAAGGACAAACAACAAGGCATACTTGTTCACGGAAATAAGCGTACACACCATAAAACGCTGTTGTAAAAATAATAATGGTAATTAATCCTGCAACATGATTGGAAGGATTATCTATCACAATATGTTTTAATTCATCTATACCAATTATATAAGCTAAAAAAGTATTTGAAATTATAAATGAAATCGCAAAAAAAATACTATGCTTAGCTATTTTCTTGAAAACTTTTATAGGATTTGAAGGAGCATTATTAAGTGCCTTCTGCGACAAGTAATCGCCTTCAATGGCGTATTCAATTTTGCGAAAAACCATTTCCATAAAAATTGTTTGCGGACAAGCCCATCCGCACCACAATCTGCCAAAGAGTGCTGTAAATAAAATAATAAACACAACAAATGTCAACATGGCTAACATGAATAGAAAAAAATCTTGCGGCCAGAATGCAACTCCCAATAAGATAAATTTACGCTCTAGAATATTAAAAAGCATTAATGGATGGCCATTCATTTTCATAAATGGTCCAGTGAAAAGTAATGCAAGAAGTGCTATACTTACAATTATTCTTTTATTATGAAGTTGGCCTCTTGGTTTTTTAGGGTATATCCACGATCGCTCTCCCTTCTCATCAATAGTTGTTATTCTATCGCGAAATAATTCTTCTCCAGTGTACAAGCTTGATTTTTCGGGATACATTAGAATTTTAAAATGTTATTTTAATTCAAAAGTTTTTAATTGTGATTAGTATTAGTTTTTAATGTATCAGTAGATGCGATGCTCTCTTTCCATTCGTCTCCTTGTGGTTCTTTAGGATTTGCAGGATTAGTGCCTTGTAAAGTGAGTATAAAACTTGCTAAAGATTGAATTTGCTTTGCTGATAATTGTGATTTCCAAGAGATCATTCCTTTTGCTGGAATTCCATTTGAAATTGTTTTGAAGATGTTTTTCACACCACCTCCATGCAACCAAAAATCATCTGTTAAATTAGGACCTACCATTCCTTCCGCTGATTGTCCATGACAAGCTACGCAATTTTTAGAAAAAATATCTTTACCAACTGAAATTGTTTCTGCATCCGCTAACGCGATAACAGATTCTTCAGTAACATTTTCTTTGGATAATAACATTTGAGCTTGTTTAGCTTTCTCTGCTTCCATTAACTCAGTATTGTATTCTGCCAATTGCAACTTGCCAGTATGAATAACATGATAACTAAATAAATATAAAATTGCCCAAATGATCGTCAAGTAAAATCCATACTTCCACCAAGGAGGTAAATCATTATCTAATTCATGAATTCCATCATAAGAATGCTCAAACATTATATCTTTTTCCTTTTCGATAGGAACTGCTTTTGTCAAAACTGCTCTATCAAATCTCCTCCAAATGGAAACTTTGTTTACCTCTTCCTTAATCAAGATTTTAACTTCTGGTTCATGTTCCTTAGTAAGCATGTTTTTAGACAATAACCTTACAGCTTTACTCAAAACTATAATTGTTATAAGCATCACAAAGAAAAGAAGTGATAAAATATATAAACTCGGATTAAAAAAAATAGCAGGAACAGATGGCTGTTGAGATTCTGTTAATATAGTTTGATCTTGTGCAAATATTTCTATTGGTAAACAAAATACCAATAGGATAGTGATTATAGTTTTATACGATTTCATGATGCTGCATTATTCAATTATTTCGTTTGATTTGTTCAAAGGAATTTCACTTAATTTTTCTAGATGCTTGTTATCTACTTTCAATAAATAAATAATAAGTACAGTAAAAAAGGTAAAGAAGACCATCAATGAGAACATTGGATATACCGAAATTCCTGCGATCGATTCTAGATATTTATTAAACATAAGATTTCATTTTTAGAGTTTAACTTTGGTATCAGATATTGGTGTAGCTTTTATATCAATTCCCAATCTTTGGAGATATGAAATGAGTGCAATAATTTCTTTACGACTGGAAATTCCAACACCATTCTTTTTTAAATCTAATGCAATGATATCAGCTTGTTTTTGAAGATCACGATTTGCAATTTTATCATAATCTTTGGGATATGGAACGCCAAGTGTAATCATCGCACGAATTTTTGGTCCTGTAGAAGTGGTATCTAAATCATCTGTTTCCATAAATGAATAAGCAGGCATGATGGACCCTGGTGACATTGTAGTTGGATCTATTAAGTGATTGTAGTGCCAAACATTTGGATACTTACCACCTTCTCTTTGTAAATCGGGACCAGTACGTTTTGAGCCCCATTGAAAAGGATGATCATAAATAAATTCACCTGCTTTTGAATACTCTCCGTATCGTTCCGTTTCAGAACGAAAAGGACGGATCATTTGTGAATGGCAAGTATAACATCCTTCGCGTATGTAAATATCTCGCCCTTGTAATTCAAGTGGTGTGTATGGTTTAACACTTGCAATAGTTGGAATGTTAGATTTAATTAAAAATGTAGGAATCATCTCCACCATACCACCAATAAGAATCACTACTAAACTTAACAATAGCATTTGAATTGGACGTCGTTCAATCCAACGATGCCAGTGCCCACTTGGTTCCATTGTTAACGCTTCAAGCTTCGGAGCTTCTGCTGGTTCATTTGCTTGTAATGTGCCTTCTCGCATTGTTTTTACAAGATTATAAGCCATCGTAATAGTTCCAGATAAATAAAGAAATCCACCTAACGCTCGTAGCTTATACATAGGAATAATTTGCGTTACTGTTTCAAGAAAATTTGGATATCTTAATACTCCTTCAGTTGTAAATTCTTTCCACATCAATGATTGTGTAAACCCAGCCCAATACATTGGAATTGCATAAAATAAAATTCCTAAAGTTGCAATCCAAAAATGGAAGCTTGCTAATTTTTTAGAATATAATTCTGTTTTATAAATTCTAGGAATCAACCAATAAAGAACACCAAATGTTAGCATCCCATTCCATCCTAAACCACCAACGTGTACATGAGCAATAGTCCAATCTGTAAAATGACTAATTGCATTAACACTTTTTAATGATAGCATCGGACCTTCAAATGTCGCCATACCATAAGCCGTTATCGCAACAACCATGAACTTCAATACAACATCTTCTCGTACTCTATCCCATGCTCCTCTTAAAGTTAAAAGTCCGTTGATCATACCACCCCATGATGGCGCTATTAACATGATGGAAAATACAATTCCTAATGACTGTGCCCATTCAGGAAGTGAGGTATATAACAAATGATGAGGACCTGCCCAGATATATAAAAAGATTAATGCCCAAAAATGTATTATTGATAAGCGATAAGAATATACAGGACGATTTGCGGCCTTAGGAACGAAATAATACATTAAACCTAAATAGGGAGTTGTTAAGAAAAAAGCAACAGCATTATGTCCATACCACCATTGCACCAATGCATCTTGAACACCTGCATATACAGGATATGATTTTAAAATACTAACTGGAATTTCAATCGAATTAACGATATGCAAAACAGCTACTGTAACAACTGTTGCAATATAAAACCATATAGCAACATACAAATGTCGTTCGCGACGTTTAATAATTGTTCCAAACATGTTGATCCCAAAAAGCACCCAAATTACAGCAATAAGAATATCTATTGGCCATTCCAACTCTGCATATTCCTTTCCTGTTGTATGTCCTGTAAGTAATGTAATTGCAGCTAAAACTATTATTGATTGCCATCCCCAAAAATGAATTTTACTTAGTTTATCACTAAACATTCTTGCTTTGCATAAGCGTTGCAATGAATAGTAAAGTCCCATAAATATTCCATTACCAACAAAGGCAAAGATTATTGCATTTGTATGAACTGGTCGTACCCTACCAAATGTAAGAAGTGGACCAGCGTTTAAATTTGGAAATGGAATTTGCAATGCTGCAATTAATCCAACTAACATACCTACTATACCCCAAACAATTGTAGCAACTGCAAAATTTCGGACTATTCGATTGTCGTAATTAAATTTTTCAATAGTCATAAATGCTTATTATTTATTTTTATTAGTCAAATCAATATCTTCCATTTCATCGTCATTCAAAATTCTCACAGCAGGTGAAATATCATCATCATATTGACCATTATTTACTGACCAAAAAAACGCTGCTAGAAATCCAATTGATACTAGTAGACTACAAATGATAAGGATCAGTATTACGCTCATATTGATGGCAAATCTACATTCGTAATAATTCAATTTTTATGATTAGCATTAGGAATACAACTGACTTAAATCATGTTATTTAGTCAGTCCTAATTTTTTCGCTTTAAGCGAACTTGCAAGTACAGTGTACAAAACAAGACTTGATGTACTTATTGGCATTAATATCGCTGCAATTATTGGTGATAAATTTCCTTGAACAGCAAAATATAATCCAACAATATTGTAAGCAATCGAGATTAAGAAACTTATAATTACAATTCTTATCCCAGATTTTGCAAAGTTTAAAAGTGCTGGCAAATTATTAAATTGTTCATCTAAAACTATTCCATCACATGCTGGACTAAAGTTATTTATATCTTGAGATATAGATAGTCCGATATTACTTTGCATCAATGCGCCAGCATCATTTAAACCATCTCCAACCATTAACACTTTTTTGTTTTGTTTTTGCAACTGTTTAATGTAATCCAATTTATTTTGTGGAGATTGATTAAATTTAATGTCAGCGGTTTTGTTAAAGATATTTTCTAGTACTATCTTTTCGCCTTCGTCATCACCAGAAATAATTGCAGTATTATAATTATTATTCTGAAGTCTATTAATAGTAATTTTTAAACCATCACGATAGTGATTCGTAAATTGAAAAGATCCCAAAACTCGATTATCAATTTTAACGAAAATAGAAGTGAGTTTTTTCTTATTAAGATCTCTATGGTTGCTATCCTGAATTAAATTAGAACTTCCTAAAATGTACTGATGGCTATCAATAGTACCTTGAATTCCCTTTCCAAAATATTCAACTAAATTTGAAATACATAATTTTTGATCCAAACTATTAAGATGCTTAACAAGTAATTTACTTAAAGGGTGACTGGAACAGGCTGCTAAACTTTTTATTGCTTCTAATTCTTTTTTAGATATTTCATCACCATGATAACTAATGTTTGCAGTATTTAACTGGGTCAATGTTCCTGTTTTATCAAAAACGATTGTTTGAACATCAGCAAGTCGTTCTAGTACAAATGCGTTCTTCAGGTATATCCCATTTTTGCCAAGAATTCGGAGCATGTTTCCAAAAGTAAAAGGCGCAGATAATGCTAAGGCACACGCACATGCAATTACCAATACTGATGTGAATGCATTTATTGATTTATTTATATCAAGAGAATACCAATAAATTGCAGAAGTTGTTGCAATTGTTAACGTAATTAAAACAAACCATTTACTTATTGCTGTAGATATTTTCTGAAAATAACTAGTTGAAATTTCTTTTTCACAACCTCTATTCCATAATTGTGTGAGATAACTTTGTGAAACTTCACGTTGAACAATAACAATTGCAGTAGATCCAATTAATTTTCCTCCAGCATAAATACGATCACCTTTTAAACAAGATACCGGAGTTGACTCTCCTGTAACGAAGCTATAATCAATCGAGGCAAATTCTTCTAACAATATTGAATCGGTAGGAATTATTTCTTGGTGATGAATTCGTATACGATCATTTACTTTTAGATCACTAATAGTTATCGGTTCTTCCAAATTATTTTTTAGTATTCTCGTGACAGATATTGGGAAGTAAGATTTATAATCGCGATCAAATGCTAGCCAATTATAAGTTTTATCTTGAAAATTTCTTCCTATTAGCATGAAGAAAACTAAGCCAGTCATACTATCGAAAAACCCAGCACCTGTTCCGCTAATTATTTCATAAGTGCTTCTTGAGAACATTGCAATAATTCCAATTGCAATTGGAACATCAATATTGATTATTTTTTGTTGAATTCCTTTCCATGCATTTATAATGAATTCATTTGCACTATAAAAAAAAACTGGAATTGCTAATAGAAGATTTAAATATCCAAATATTTTTCTAAAATCTTCACCAGTGTAAACTCCTCCTGAAAAGTATTCTGGGAAACTCATTAGCATAATATTTCCAAAGGCAAATCCTGCAAGACCAATTTTATAAATACGAACTCTAGATTGTTTCTTTTTATTTTTTTGTTGAATCTGTTCCAGATTTAATTCGGGTTCGTAACCTATCCGATCGAGTAATTCCACTATTTTTCGTAAGGAAGTAATCTTTGGATCATACGCTATAAATAATTCTTTTTGAATAAAATTTACCTGATTCTCAAGAACTCCTTTATCTAATCTTGAAAGATGTTCGAGAAGCCAAATGCAACTACTGCAATGCATTTTAGGGATATGAAATCGGATATGCACACTGTTTTTATCCTTAAAAAGTATTAATCTCTCTGCTATTGATGGAGTATCTAAATACGCATATTGAAAACCTATTGCTTTATTCTTTGTTGTCTTCCCAGGAGAATCTTCAAAACTATAATAGGTGCAAAGATTATTTTCTTTAAGAATTTCATAGACTAACTGGCATCCTGAGCAGCAAAAAAATTTATCCTCTAACAATATTGTTTCTTCTTCACAAAATTCTCCGCAATGGTAACAAATAGTCTTGGTAGTAATTTTTGACTCTGACATTCATTAGATTTTGACTACAAGATTACAATTCATGAAATAAATCAAGTGTGATAATTATCATAAATAAAAATGAAAAATATCAGTTTAAGGAAATAATTTAAATGATTTGACTTATATCATTGTTAAATTTAATTGCAACTACAATCTTTGCATACCATTAGTACATAATAAATATCCACTTATAAATACTAATTTAACAATGAAAATATCATCGGTAATTAATGATTTATTCTGTAAACAATTTAACAATTTAGAAAAAATGAAAGACAATTCGAAAATAAATATTAAAATGGATGCAATAGAATTTTATTTACACATATCTAACGAAAGGAAAATAGTGGAGTTGCAGCGTGAATTTAATTCTTATTTCCCATATTTAAAAATTGAATTTTTTAAAGTAGCACATAAAATAGGTGAGGGAACACCTAAAATGACGGTTTTTTCCGAAGGTCGATTAATTGCTGATTGTCGGATATTAAAAAATGAGGGTGACATTTTTATTCATGATGGACTTTTGGTTTCTAATTTCGAAATTGAGTTTTTTGAAAAATATGGATTATCTGTGCAGGTATTTCGAAAAGTAGGAAAAGTATGGTTAGAAACGTCTGCAACAGATAATTGGTCACTTAAAGCACAAAATAAAGAAGGTCGAGAATTAGCATTGTAATATTATGCTTTTAAATTCCTCAATTTTGGTTCATTCAAAATTATTATTTTTCCATCTTTAATCTCTATAAGTTTTTCTTCTTTAAAGTCGCTTAATGTTCTAATAAGTGATTCTGTTGCAGTACCAACAATGTTTGCTAAATCCTCACGAGCAATTGCCATTGAAAACCGATCCACTTCTTTCGTTTTATACTTGTCATGAAGTAGCACTAATGCTTCGGCAGTACGTTTTCGAACAGAGCTATAGGCTAAATCAATTAGTTTCTCTTGTTTTTCGATTACACCTTTCGTGAGTATCCCAATAAAATTTTTAGTAACGGAGTAATTATTAAACATCAATCCGTAAAATTCATCTTTAGGCAAAAATAATACTTCTGAGTCTTCTAAAGCAACTGCGGACTCTACATATTTACTTTCTTCTAACATTGCGGTATATCCAAAGAAATCACCTTCTTTTAATAAATCTGTTATTAGCTCTTTGCCATATTCATGAGTTTTGAAAATCTTAATTTTTCCTTTGTTGATATAATATAAACCATTGGGATAATTACCTTCTGAATAAATACTATCTTTTTTATTATAATGATTTGTTTTTTTTCCTTCTAAAAATTTGTTTAGTGCACTTGTCCCAGCTACATCACTAATGAATGTGCTCAAACCGTCAAAATCTTTGTTATATTCTTTTTTTAATAAATCTGCTTTTCGTATTCTACTTTCTACTGCATTTAGTAATTCACTTTTATCAAATGGCTTAGTGATGTAGTCATCAGCACCTAAATCCATTCCTTTTCGCATATCACTTCGTTCAGCTTTTGCAGTAAGAAATATGAATGGAATTGATGAGAGTAAAACATCTTTACTCAATAGATGCAATACACTATATCCATCGAGTCCAGGCATCATGATATCACAAATGATGAGATCAAGTTTTTCATTTTTAGCAATCTCAACGCCTATTTTACCATCAGAAGCTGTTACTACTTGATAATTTGCTAACTCTAAAATTTCAGCAGTATTTTCTCTAACATCATCATTATCTTCAATAATAAGTATTTTTTTCATCAGCTTTGTTCTTTACTTAGTGGGAAATTTATTTTAATAATGGTTC
>JBBRAW010000032.1:0-29832 GCA_038206385.1 Bacteroidia bacterium
GTGGATCATTCGAAATTTAAATTATAAAATGGTTGCATAAAAAAAAGCATCATTAGATCGTTTGTAAATCAATAATGTGAAATCGTGAGAGGAGTTTTACTAAAATATAAAAATTGAAAGAGGTTTTTTCACAACCTGACGTTTTGGCGCTTGGCGAAGGTGGCGATTTTCACCACAAATGTTGATACGGAGAACCACACTTTGATTAACCACAAATGTGTCTGCGGAGCACTGAACCGCCACTTCTGCCAAACGCCTGTTATGCGTTCGTGCTATTTCTGTCAATACTTTTACTTTACTTTTACGAAAATTGTGTCATGTTTTAATTGATATATTGTGTCAGTCTTTGGAATAACTATTGTTGTCCGAATATAATTTGGTGACGAGACAATGTAAGTTAAAATGGCTGTCAAAATTGCGCCAATAGCAACTGCTCCAATTGCTCTCAACCAATCATTTCTCTTTTCGTTTACCGTAGCATAAGCATTTAACCTTCTTCTTGTAATGTCAATATCTAAAAATAAATCTGAAAAATTATAATTAACCCTATTTAAACCGTTATTCAAAATATACCTCGTTATTGCACTTTCGGCATTGGCAAGTGCAACTAATTGTTTTTTGTTATTTTTAGTCCTGTCAGCAGCTTCATAATGAGTTTCTAAAATTAAATTAAAAAATTCAAGTGGTTTAAATTCCCGAGTCTCTCCATCTTTTGTTATAGCAAAATAGTGTTCAACTATTTCCAATTCATCATTTATTCTGGTTTCAAAGCTTTCTTGCCTTTTTCCTTGAATGAAATCTATGTTTCGTAGTTTAACCATAAGTTATTGTATCATTTATTATTTAAAATTGGTTTTAAATAACTGCTATACTTATCAATAAAGGTCTCTTCGTTAAAAAGTTTTATTTGTTCGTGAAATTCATTGCTTGACCATAAAAGCCAATCTGTTTTTTTATTTTCAATTGCATAAATCTCTAATTGTTCTTTGTTGGGCTGTTTGTTATTTAAAAATGCAACCAGTTTATAAAGTTCATCATAGTTATAACTTTTTAATACCTCATAAAATGTATGTATAAATTTTGATTGATGAACAGATAACCCCATTTCTTTAAATGCTTTATTGGTTTTTCTGTCTGTTAATTCTTCTTCATTTTTAAATGAGTTTAGTTGTACCTTTACAGCCGTAATTTGTTCATTTAAAGTATCCATAACTATTCTGTTATATATGGATAGGCAGAAATAAAATAAATAGTCATCATATTTCTGCTGTTTGAATTTTAAATCTGAATATAGTTCGTAGTTGACAGCTCTATTTGAAAAATTAAAAACATCCTTGATGTCTTTGCATTTCTGTAATAAACTGTTAATTATATTTTCTGCTTCGTCAACTCTATCAGCTAAAATCAAATATTTTATAAGCTTGTCTTGACAAGGATATGAAGGGTCAATTTTTAATGCTTTTTCTATTGCTAAAATTGCTTCATTAATATTCGTTTTCTTCAGTGAAGTTGCTTTTTTTAATAATTCACCAACTTCTTTGTCAGTCGCTTTCCTAAATTGAATGTCCATGATTTGAGGTGTAAACACACTGTCAGCTTTAGCTCTATTTTTGATAAATATGTTACTTATAAATTTAAACATAGCTTTTAGATTGTCAATTTATTGCTGTCGGTTTTAAGTTAGGCATTGTCGTCAAAGCATGGCTTATAACAAATTATTGACATAGTAAAAATTCGACTATGAAAAATAAATATTATCACTAGTGTCCGGTTTAGAATATTAATTTGAGATTGTAAAGATGATGATGTAAACAGAATTTATATTCGGCATCTGTTTTCAAAGATACGCACAAAAAAATTTTTTTACCAACTAGTAAATCACAACAAATAACTTTTCAAACTATCGAAACTTGCATCCATTTTAACAGCAACTTTTTCTTTATCAATAATACTTAAAAGTTGAGATGGAATTTCTGGTTCGAAACCCAATACTTCTTTTACAGAAGGAAGAAATTTTACTGGATGAGCCGTTTCTAGTATAATTCCTAAGTGTGAATTTGATGTAACATTTTTATCACTCGTATTTTTTTTCTGATGATCTCTCCAAGCACAAACACCAACAGCAGTGTGAGGGTCGAGGATGTAATGATTGCTTTCGTAAATAGCTTTCATCATACTTCGCGTTTGCGAATCAGTATAAGTATAACCAGAAATCATCTTTCGCATTTCTTCCACCGAATCATGAAATAAATCTGTCATGCGCCAGAAATTACTGGGATTACCAACATCCATTGCGTTTGAAATTGTAGCAACAGATTTTTTTGGTTCAAACTTTCCGCTTGATAAATATTCAGGAACTACAGCATTTGCATTTGTTGCAGCAACGAAACTATGAATCGGTAATCCCATTCGTTGAGCAAATAATCCAGCAGTGAGATTGCCAAAATTTCCACTGGGAACAACGAATGAAAATTTCGTTTTCAGATTTTCCAATTGTGCTGCTGCTCTAAAATAATAAAAGCATTGCGGCACTAATCGTGAAATATTAATACTGTTTGCAGAAGTAAGTTGATATTTTCTTTTTAATTCTGAATCTAAAAAAGCAGACTTCACCATCAATTGACAATCATCAAAAGTTCCATTTACTTCTATCGCGCGAATATTTCCGCCCCACGTTGTTAATTGTTTTTCTTGCAACCCACTTACTTTCCCAGATGGATAAAGTATGATAACTTCAATGCCAGGAACATTAAAAAATCCACTTGCAACAGCACTTCCTGTATCACCAGAAGTTGCAACTAAGATGGTCAATATTTCTTTCTCCTCTTTCACCATCCAACCCATTAACCTCGACATAAAGCGAGCACCAAAATCTTTGAATGCTAAAGTTGGTCCGTGAAAAAGTTCTTGAATATATGTTTCTTCGTCAATACGAATTAAGGGAGCATCAAACGGATATGCATCCTCCACCATTAACCTTAAATCACTTGCAGGAACATCATTCACAAACCATGCATTAGCAACTTCATAAGCGATAGAACGAATATCCATTCCTTTTAAATTATCAAAAAATGATTGTGGCAAAACAGGAACCGACTCTGGCATAAATAATCCATTATCATCAGGTAATCCTTTGATAACGGCATCACGTAAAGAGTAAAAACTATTTTTATTTTTGGTAGAATAATACTTCATACAAACTATTTTTTATTAAGAACTCTCGCACCTTTTAAATCAATGGGAGAAATATAAATGTGTGATTTTATTTTATTTTTTTTGAAGACATTCTGCATAGCATCTCCTACTTTTTTAGCAATTGCTACTCCATCACAAATTGCGATTATTGATGGACCAGCTCCTGAAATAGAACATCCAGAAGCAGCATTCAGCATTGCTTGTTCTTTTACTTTATCATAAAAGGGAATCAATGATTTACGAGCAGGTTCGATGATAAAATCTTCCATCGATCTTCCTATTAATGCAATATCATTGGAATACATTCCAGCAATTAATGAAGCAGTATTTGCCCATTGTTTAATTGCCGTTTTCAGTAAAATATTTTTTGGTAAAACAGCTCTTGCGTCACTTGTTCTTACATGTACATTTGGATGTACTATTGCAACATACATTCGCTTTGGAACGGAAATTTGTATTACTTCAAAAGGATCCATCGAACGAACTAAAGTAAATCCACCTAACATTGAAGGTGCAATATTATCAGCATGAGCTACACCACTTGCTACGCGTTCGCCTTCCATTGCCCATCGCACTAATTCTGCTTTTTTCAAGGGAGATCCATACAAAATATTAGCAGCGAAAACTGCTCCTACAGCACTTGCGGCACTTGATCCCATTCCACTTCCTAAAGGCATTTTCTTATGGATGCGCACATCCAACGACAATGGTTTTCCAATGGCTTGTAAAAATGCTTTCAGTGCAACAGTTGCGGTATTTTCTTCAGCAACTTTACTCAACAATCCTTTATCTCCAGTAATAGTTTTTATAATTAATCCTTTAACTGAATTATGTGTAACAGAAATAATATCTCCTGGTCCTGTTAATGCTAATCCAAACACATCGAATCCCGACCCAAGATTTGCAACCGATGCCGGAGCGAAAACTTCAACACTATTTAATTTATTCTTACTCATATTTCAATCATTCATTATCTAAATCAATTAACATTACTTCCAATTCGTTTAACCGAACTAGCACAACTTGTTCTGTCGTTTAATGGAATTAGCACAACTTGTTCCGTTGTTTAACGGAACTAGCAAATTAACTAGTTTCCTCCTTCGAAATAATTTCCAATACTAATAACTTGTGCAAAAACTCCGGCTGCAGTTACCTCTGCACCAGCGCCAGGTCCTTTCACAACAAGCGGACGATCATGATAACGATCAGTAGTAAAGGAAACAATATTATCACTCCCTGATAAATGATAGAAAGGATGCGTCATATCAACTTCAAGTAATGAAACAGTTGCCTTTCCTTTTTCGAGTTTTGCAATGAAACGTAAATGCTTATTTTTTCCTGCTGCCTTTTTTCTTCGCTCTTCAAACACAGCATCCGAAGCTACCAATTCTTTCATGAAATCTGCAACGGTTTTTGCTTTCAAACAATTTGGAGGAAGAATTTGTTCCACCTTGATATCTTTTAATTCGAGTGCTAATCCTGTTTCACGAGCAAGAATTAATAATTTTCTTGCAACATCAGTTCCTTTTAAATCATCGCGTGGATCAGGTTCAGTATAACCTAAATCTTTGGCTTTATTCACTATATCACTAAACTTAATACCTTCTTTATAATTGTTAAAAATATAAGAGAGTGTTCCAGATAAAACTGCTTCGATAGAAATAATTTTATCGCCACTTGTAAGTAAATCATTTAGTGTACTTATGATCGGCAATCCTGCTCCAACATTTGTTTCGTATAAAAAGCGAACATTACGTTTGCGTTCTATTTCACGTACTTGTTTGTATTGAGCATAACTTCCAGCATTTCCAATTTTATTAGGTGTGATAACTGAAATACTTGCATCTAAAATTTTTGCATAGTAGGATGCGACATCTTCACTTGAAGTGCAATCAACAAAAATACTTTGCGGTAAATTTAATTCTTTCATGCGTTCGATAAATCCTTGCATGGTCATTTTCTCACCATCATTATCTAAATATTCACGATACCGTTTCAAGTTAATTCCATCTGCATTAAAAAACATTTTTTTGCTCGTTGCAATTCCTGCTACACTTATCTCTAACATTCGTGCTTCTTTTAAAAACTGCTTATGTTTTTCAATTTGTTTGATTAAAGTATTTCCAATCAAGCCTGCGCCAACCAAATAAACTGAAAGCGTTTTAACATCCGATAAAAAGAATGTTTGATGCAATGCATTCAATCCTTTTATTAAATCTACTTTATGAATTACCGTTGAAATATTTAATTCAGATGAACCTTGTGCTGTTGCAACAATGCTAATTCCATTTTTACCCAATGCTTGAAATAATCTCCCGGAGACACCTGGAGTATTGCGCATGTTTTCACCAATCACTGCGATGATACTTAATCCATTTTCAACTTTAATAGGTTCTAACAAATGATTTTTTATCTCTAATAAAAATGCAGCATCAATTGATTTTTTAGCAAATGCTGCGTCACCCGGTTTAACAGCAAAGGTGATTGCATGTTCTGATGATCCTTGTGTAATTAAAATTACATTTACTTTCGATAATGATAATGCATTAAATAGTCGAGCTGAAATTCCAGACACACCAACCATTCCACTTCCTTGTAATGTAAGTAAGCTAATATCATCAATGGAAGAAACTCCTTTAATTAAAAAAGGTCCTCCATTTGATTTTGTAGAAATTAATGTTCCTTCCGCTTCCGGACGAAAAGTATTTTTTATGCGTAATGGTATTGATTTTTCTAATGCAGGTTGAATTGTTGGCGGATGAATAACCTTTGCACCAAAGTGCGACATCTCCATTGCTTCTTCATACGTCATTGTAGGAATTGAAAATGCTTTTCTCACTTTACGAGGATCAGCTGTCATCACTCCATCAACATCGGTCCATATTTGAATTTCAGAAACATTTAATGCAGCGCCAACAATTGCAGCAGTATAATCAGATCCACCTCTTCCTAATGTTGTTGTTTCATTTCGCGAAGTTGATGCAACAAATCCTGTTATTACTTCTACTTCGTTTTTTGTTGTACGAAAATGCGATCGTAAATTTTTATTTGTTAATTCGAAATCAACCAATGCAGATCCAAAAGTTTCATCTGTTTTAATAAAGTTTCGCGCATCCATAAAACCAGCTCGCATTTTTTGAATTTTAAAACTTGATGCAACCATTTTTGCACAAAGCAATTCACCATGTCCGCTAATAAAATCAAGAGTACGTGACGAAAGTTCACCAACTAAAAATACTCCATGAAGTATATCATGTAATCCAGCAAATAATTCTTCAACATGATCATGCACTGATTTATCTTTCATCAATCCTAAATCACGAATTGCATGTTGATGTCTGGTTCTAAGTTTATTAAAAAGGTCAGTATAGGCTACTTCATGATTCGCAGCCATCCTACTAATTTTAATCAGTTCATCAGTAACGCCCGTCATTGCCGAAACAACAACAGCAATCTTATCTTTCTTATTTTTTTTAAGACGTTGGGCAATTATATTTCCAACTTTTTGAATATTACGGGCATCGGCAACCGATGTTCCACCAAATTTTAATACGATCATAATGCTTATTAAGAGAACAAATATTACGGAAAAATTAGATTTATGTTCCTAAAGTCCCATCTTTCTCCAATTATTTTTAAAGGCACATCAATATTGCGTCTTTTTAATCAACAATAGCTAAAAACGGATTAGCGACTTACTCTTTTAAAAACGCTTAAACGATAACCATTTCGGTCTCAATACGTATAAAATCCCCTCGTATGATTTTGGCTTATAAACAGTAAATAGGCTAAAGTTCTGATTCTAATTATCTTAGTATTAATATGCTAGGAAGTGATAATTTGTCCTCTTTGTTCAAAACAACTACCTTCGCAGCCCTAAAAATTTGAGTTTTATGCAAAATTTAATTTATCTAATTCCCGTACTTGGTATCATCGGTCTAATCGTAATGGCCATCAAATCAGCATGGGTAAGTAAACAAGACGCTGGCGATGCAAAAATGCAAGAGTTGGCAGGCTACATTGCCGATGGCGCTATGGCATTTCTAAAAGCAGAATGGAAAGTACTCGGTATTTTCGTAACATTCGCAGCTATTTTATTAGCGTATTCTGGAACTATTCACGAGGTGAATGGTAAAGAAATCCACTCGAGTTGGATCATTGCAATCGCCTTTATTATTGGAGCAGTATTTTCGGCTACAGCTGGATATATTGGGATGAAAGTCGCTACTAAAGCGAATGTTCGTACAACTCAAGCTGCTCGTACAAGTTTAAAACAAGCTTTAAAAGTATCCTTCACAGGTGGAACCGTAATGGGTTTAGGTGTTGCTGGTTTAGCAATTCTTGGTTTAGGAGGATTATTCATTGCATTCCTAAACATTTTTGCTGGATTAGGTGCCAATACTGTTAGAACTTCTATTGAAGTACTTACTGGATTCTCATTAGGTGCTGAGTCGATAGCATTGTTTGCTCGTGTAGGTGGTGGTATCTATACAAAAGCTGCTGATGTTGGAGCTGACCTTGTTGGTAAAGTAGAAGCTGGAATTCCTGAAGATGATGTTCGTAATCCTGCAACTATTGCAGATAATGTTGGAGATAATGTTGGTGATGTTGCAGGTATGGGAGCCGATTTATTTGGTTCGTATGTGGCAACAATTTTAGCTACCATGGTATTAGGACAAGAAATTACAGTTACAGATAATTTTGGAGGAATGTCGCCAATTTTATTGCCGATGGTTATTTGTGGTTTAGGAATTCTTTTCTCTATTGTTGGAACGTGGTTCGTTTCTATTAAGGATGATAAATCAAATGTTCAAAGCGCTCTAAACCTCGGTAATTGGGCTTCGATGTTAATTACTGTTGTAGCATCTTACTTTGTTGTGATGTGGATGTTGCCTGATGGCGATATCACTTTACGCACAGTAACTTTTACGAAAATGGGCGTGTTCATGGCAATTATTGTAGGAACCGTAGTTGGTGCGATTATGAGTATCGTTACTGAGTATTATACTGCAATGGGTAAAGGCCCAGTAAATTCAATTATTCAACAAAGTTCAACTGGTCATGCTACCAATATTATTGGTGGTTTATCGGTAGGGATGAAATCAACTGTTGTCCCAATTTTAACGTTAGCAGCTGGTATTATGGCATCTTTTCATTTTGCTGGATTATACGGAGTTGCAATTGCTGCTGCAGGTATGATGGCAACTACTGCGATGCAATTAGCTATTGATGCCTTTGGTCCTATTGCTGATAATGCAGGTGGTATTGCTGAAATGAGTCAATTGCCTCCAGAAGTTCGTGAGCGTACTGATAATTTAGATGCTGTTGGAAACACTACTGCTGCTACAGGAAAAGGATTTGCGATTGCCTCTGCTGCATTAACATCATTAGCATTATTTGCGGCCTTCGTTGGAATTGCTGGTATTCATGCAATCGATATTTATAAGGCGAATGTCCTTGCAGGATTATTTGTTGGTGCAATGATTCCATTTATTTTCTCAGCTTTATGTATTCAAGCTGTTGGTAAAGCAGCCATGGACATGGTTCAAGAAGTTCGTCGTCAGTTTCGTGAGATTCCAGGAATTATGGAATACAAAGCAAAACCTGAATATGAAAAATGCGTTGCAATATCTACGAAAGCATCATTACGTGAAATGTTAATGCCTGGTGCAATTGCATTGATAACACCTTTAATAGTAGGATTCACTTTTGGTCCTGAGGTATTAGGTGGTTTATTAGCTGGAGTTACTGTAAGCGGTGTATTGATGGGAATTTTTCAATCGAATGCTGGTGGTGCATGGGATAATGCAAAGAAATCTTTCGAGAAAGGAGTAATGATTAATGGAGAAATGTTTTACAAAAAATCTGAACCACATAAAGCATCTGTAACGGGTGATACTGTTGGTGATCCATTTAAAGATACATCTGGTCCATCCATGAATATCTTAATTAAATTAATGTCGATTGTGTCATTGGTTATCGCTCCTTATATCGCTGTAACTGGTGGCAACGATAGTGATATGATGGGTTCTGATTGTTGTAAGGACAAAGCAAAGATGGAATGTCCAATGGATCACGAAATGAAAATGGGATGTGAAATGGACTCAGCAGGAAACTGTGTAATCGATACTGCAACTTGGAACAAATGGGTTGCTGAAGGCAAATGCGATAGCTCTGCTTGTTTAAAGATGGAGAATGGCAAATGCACCATGAAACATGATGTTTGCTCAAAAGCGATGATGGGCGATTGTTGTTCGAAAGAAAAAATGGGTGCATGCAAAGAACATGGAATGAATGGTGACATGAAAAATCATGATTGCTCAAAAGGTTGTTCCAAAGAATGTATGGAGCAATGCAAAGCACATGGAATGCAATGCAAAGGCGAAATGAAAGATTGCTGCAAGTAATTAATATATAGATTTATGAGAAAGGCTACCTTATCAGGTAGCCTTTCTCATTTGCAATAGAATTTCAATATCTACTATCTTTGACAGGTGCAGAAAAAACCGCAAAGACCAATTCCAGCTCCACCGAAAAATAATAAACCGGAAGTAAAGCCCATTCAACAGAAATGGATTTATATTATTGTTGCAGCTTTTGCATTCTTGCTTTATGCAAACACTATCAAATCAGATTATACTGTTGATGATGGAACTGTTTTGAAAAGCAATAAATTTACTACGGGAGGAATTAGCTCCTTAGGAAAGATTTTCACGTCTCCTTATCGAGCGGGATTTTGGGATCGGAAAGAAGGATTATACCGACCACTTTCCGTTGCGATGTTTGCTATAGAATGGCAGATTGCTCCAGAAAAACCAATGTTAAATCATAGTATTAATATTTTTCTGTATGCGCTAACAGCTGTGGTTTTATTTTCAGTATTAAAAAAAATATTGCATTCTTTTCACCCTTTAATTCCACTTGTCGCCACATTGTTATTTATTGCACATCCTCTCCATACTGAAGTGGTTGCAAACATAAAAAGTCGTGATGAAATTTTAAGTTTACTTTTTGGATTATCATCTGTATACTTTTTGTTAAAATATGTTTCAACAAATCAAATGAAATGGATTATCATAGGTGCATTTGTTTATTTTCTCTGTTTACTTTCAAAGGAAAGTTCTATTACTTGGATTGGTGTTTTCCCTCTTGTATTATGGTGTTCAACAAAATTAGATTTGAAAAATATTGCGCTGAAAATGGTTCCATTCATTGGTGTAATTATTATCTTTTTTATTATCCGACATTTTGTACTAGGAACAATAATCAGCACCGATTTCCAATTGTTGTTAATCAATAATTCGCTGCTTGCCTCAACAAGTTCATTAGATAGGTTTGCCACTGCACTATTTATTCTCGGAAAATATTTATGGTTATTATTTTTTCCGATACATTTAGTTTTCGATTATTCTTTTAATACAATTCCTATTGTTAAACTTAATAGTTTGGAGGCAATTGTTCCCTTGCTACTATTTTCTGGATTATTTATTTATGCGTTATTAAAATTAAAAGTTCGGAATATGATTTCATTTGGGATTCTGTTTTTCATTGGAACGGTAATTTTAGTTTCCAATATTTTTTTCCTGATTGAAGCCACCATGGCAGAACGATTTTTATATACTCCATCATTAGGATTTTGTATTGTAATTGCAATTCTTTCTTCTAAATTATTATCAAAAAATTCTGCTAATACTAAAACCGAACTTACGGTAAATGATTTTCAAAAAAACACGTTGCTTCTTTTTCCATTGGCGATACTATTATTCTTATTTAGTGTTCGAACAATTGCGCGAAATGCAGATTGGAAAAACAACCTTACGCTTTTAGCAAAAGATTCAAAAACATCTCCCAACTCAGCTCGCATTTGTTATGCGTATGGAAGTGCAATTTTAATTGAGAAAGCATTAATTGAAAAAGATAATACTGTTAAGCAACAATACTTGGATCAAGCGATAGAGCAGTTAAAAAAAGGAGTGAGCATCATTCCAAATTATAATGATGCGTGGTATCATTTAGGAATTGCTTATAAAGAAAAGGAAGACGCTAAAGATGCTGTTATTGCTTTCGAACAAGCTCGTTCCTATAAGCAATTTGATGATGCGGATCACCTTACAAGTTCCGGTATTGCCTACGGAATGGCCGGACAATACGAAAAAGCTATTGCCGATCTTCAAAAGGCTATTCAGTATGATTCAACCTCTGCGGATGCATATAATAATTTAGGATTATATTTAAGCGAATCAGGAAATTTAGAAGCCTCATTAAAAGCTTTTGAACGTTCATTACAATTGAAAAAAGATTTTGATAAAGCATATTACAATCGAGGAAACGCTTGGGCAAAAGCAAATGATTTTAACAAAGCTATTGTAGATTATAAAAATGCTTTAATCATTCATCCAGATTATGGCGATGCATTAAATAATATTGGAAATTGTTATGCTGCTATGCAAAAGCCTGATTCGGCAAAGCCATGGTTTGAAAAAGCTGTTATTGCAGATCCACAAAATATGAAAGCTGCGCTTAATTATGGCATCACTTTAAAAATGCTTGGTGATAGTGTTGAAGCCATGAAATATATTCAACGTGCTCAGGCATCAGGATTAATACAATAGATTTTATTATGCGATTAACAACAGTATTTATTTTGATGGTGTTATCCTCCTGCAATAATTCAGAAGTAATAAAAACATCGAATCAATTTTTTCAGGTGAGAGAATATTTCATAAAGCAAGCAGAAGCATTAAAGAAAAATAATGTGCATCTGCAAAAAAGTATAAATAGAGATAATAAAATAGAGAGTAAAAATATTCTTTCCGTAGATTGGAAAAAAGAATTACGTCCTTTCGAAGATTGTGATTTGAATAAACCTGCATGGAAAAAATCATATAAAGCAGATACATTTTATTTGTCCAATCAAACGCACCTTATCTATAAAGCGCTTGAGCCAAAATTATCAGTACGAAAATTAGAAGTGATTCTTCATGCTGATACGGTTATAATGTTGAACATAAATATCGAGAAAAAAAACGCCTATTATCAATCTAGTCAGCAATTACATTATGAGCCATGGAAAGGATATACTGTGATTGGTTCACAAAAGGTAATTCTTGCAGATCCTACCAATTTTAATATCAAAGCAATCTTCAATTAATTATGATAAATTCTTTACAACTTTTATTTGGAATCTGGTTAGGGATGTTATCATTACCTAATGAAAAGTTGCCATTTAATTTCGATTTACAAAAAATTGATGGTAAAATTGTGATGATCATTCATAATGCAGAAGAAAGAATTAAATGTGATGATGTAACGTCTAGTGGAGATTCATTATTTATTCGTGTTCCTGTTTTTGACTCTGAATTTCGAGTTAAAATATCCAATAAAAAGATGAGTGGTATTTGGATAAATTATGGTAGAAAAGGAAATCCTTCGATTCCTTTTGAAGCCGAATATAATAATGCAAATCGGTTTCCTACTACAAAAAAACCAACAATAAATGTGAGTGGAAGATGGGAAGTTTGGTTTGACGAAGGCACTCCCGATTCATCACTTGCAATTGGTGTGTTCAAACAAATTGACGAAAAAGTTACTGGAACATTTTTAACAGAAACAGGTGATCATCGATTTTTAGAAGGCATTGTAAATGGTGATTCATTAATGCTAAGTGTATTTGATGGATCGCATTGTTGGTTATATAAATCGCATGTTACTAATGATCGCATGAGTGGAGTGCAATGGTCGGGATTGACTTACAAAGGTTCATGGAAAGCAAAACGAAATGAGAATATTCAGTTGCGAAATCCTGAAACAATTTCACATGTTGAAGGTCAATTAGCATTTACTTTTCCTGATGTTGATAGCAGTCTTGTTTCATTAAGTGATGCACGTTTTAAAAATAAAGTGATAATCATTCAAATTATGGGATCTTGGTGTCCGAACTGTATGGATGAAACTGCTTTCTTGTCGGATTATTACAACAAACATCATGAGGAAGGATTGGAAATAATAGGATTGGCATTCGAGCGGTTCCCTGAGTTTGCAAAAGCAAGTTTAAATGTTAAGCGTGTAGCGAAACGTTTTGATGTACACTATCCATTATTAATAGCAGGAATTTCAGGAAAAGAAAATGTGGGAAAAACAATTCCGCAATTGAAGGATTTTATAAGCTTCCCCACATGTATTTTTATAGATCGAAATGGTAAAGTTCAAGAAGTGCATGCTGGATTTTCAGGACCTGCAACAGGAGATGATTACCAGCAGTATATCAGAAAATTCTCGATGAGAGTGACGCAAATGTTAAGATAATTTTTTTAAAAATTTAGTTCTCAAAAGCATTCTACTTGCTCGTATGTTAAGATTTCCATATTTTTCTTCTAAACCTCACAATGAAAAACCTTAATTTCGCCATCTTTTTAGGTAAGTTTGCCTAATAATTAATTGGTTTTTGCCAATCATTACTCACCTTTGAGAAAACATAAAAAATAATCGGATTCAACCACATAATATCTAATCGGGAAAAGGCTCAAAAAGCCTCGATTTGTTATTGTAATATGTCTGATATTTATTAAAAACTACAAAACATAATTATATTTTTAATTCTATGAAAAAACTATTACTCGCATTCATTTCAATGTTAATGCCCTTTCTGATGGCAGCGCAGTGTACTACAAACAATTCAACATCTTGTAATTGTAAGGACGGTACAACAAATTGTGATTTATTACCTGATATTATTGTTGGTCGTCCAACATTATTGGTTAATGGAACGAGTGGTTATATCGAATACCCACAAGTTTGTCCTGGTGGATGCAGTGGAAATGATGGTCGTTTGCGCATATCTGTATCGAGTCCAAATATTGGTTTTGGCCCTTTAGAAGTACGCGCTATCAATACGATTATTTGTGGTACCGATACTTTTGTAAATCCTGCTTCTGGTTTTGTTTGTCCGAATGGCGATCCGCTTAAGCAATTAGTAAATCAGCGCATTTATCATAAGAATGGCAATACAATGTCGTATTATGATCGTCCAGCAGGAAGTATGACGTATCATCCTTCACATGGTCACATGCACGTTGACGATTGGGGTATCTATACTTTACGTACTTCAACAACGAATCCTGATCCGTTGACTTGGCCAATTGTTGGTACAGGTTCTAAGCTTGCTTTTTGTTTGATGGATTATGGTAGTTGCTCAACGTACAATGGTCATTGTGTAGATTCAGTAAATAATACTTTAACGAATAGTAGTTTTCCGAATTTCGGATTAGGTGGTGGCGCTTATGGATGCTCTCCTACTATACAAGGAATTTCTTCTGGATATACCGATATTTATTATCAATCATTAGATGGAATGTGGATTAATCTTCCACCAGGATTATGTAATGGACAATATTGGGTAGTTGTTCAGTTAGATCCTAAAGGATACTTTTTAGAGAGCAATGAAAATAATAATGTGATAGCAGTTCCGATTACATTAACGCAACAAAACGGTGTTGTACCTACTGTTACAGCATCTGGTGCTACAACATTTTGTCAAGGTGGAAGTGTAACACTTACCTCTTCCGCAGGAACAAATTATTTATGGTCGAATGGAGCAACGACACAAGCGATTACAGTTTCGCAAAGTGGTTCGTATTCTGTTACTGTAAATTCTGCTTCTAGTTGCCCTACTACATCTGCTCCCAATATTGTTACTGTAAATCCATTAACGGTTTCGGCTACTGCAACGCCAGCAGGAATTTGTCCAGGAGAAACAGTTCAATTAAATGCAGTTGCTACATCCAATGGAACAGTAACTCAAACTGCAAGTTTTTTAAACAATACTGTTTATGCAATTCCTGATAACAATCCAACTGGAATTACTTCAGCAGTAACAGTGAGTGGATTAAATCCGACAACATTACTTACGAATTCAGTAGTTTCTGTTACAATAAACATAACTCATACTTACGATGCAGATTTAATTATTTCATTAATATCTCCATCAGGAAATACAATTAACTTATCGAATAGTCGTGGAGGTAATGGTGATAATTTTGTAAATACTGTTTTCAGTGCAAGTGCAACAACACCTATCTCAGCTGGTACTGCACCTTTTACAGGATCCTATTTACCAGAAGCAGCATTCAGTTCTTTAACGGGAAATTTAAATGGTACGTGGACATTAAAAGTTGTTGATCATGCGGGATCAGATCAAGGAACGATTAATAATTGGACATTAAAACTTAATCAATCATTACCAACAACTTTATCATATGCATGGACATCAAATCCTGTTGGATATACTTCTTCATCAGCAAGTGGAACAGTGAATCCACTTACAACAACAAATTATACAATAACAGTTACCGAAAGTTCAACAGGTTGTACTGGAACGCAAACAATTCCTGTTACAGTTGGAAGTACATTACACGTTACAACAAATTCTCCAAATGCAATTTGCGCAGGAGGAAGTACAACATTAACAGCGAGTGGAGCGCCTTCTTATACTTGGAGTCCAGCTATTGGATTAAGTGCTACAAGTGGTTCAAGTGTTAATGCAAACCCAGGTCAAACTACTACTTATAAAGTTGTTGGAACTAATGGTGGATGTAAAGATTCAACAACAGTAACAGTAGTAGTAAATGCATTACCAAATGTTACTGTAAATACACCAACGGCAATTTGTGCAGGCTCATCAACAACTCTAATTGCAAGTGGTGCATCAACATATAATTGGGCTCCTTCTTTTGGTTTAGATATTTATACTGGTTCTACAGTTGTGGCAACTACGAATCAAAATACTACTTACATTGTTACTGGATCTAATGCAAATGGATGTACTGCTTCAGCATCAACTGTTGTAAGTGTAAATCAAATTCCAGTTGTAAATTTAAACAGCAACGCGTTAACAGTTTGTAGCGGACAACCAACAACATTAACTGCAAGTGGTGCAAATAGTTATTCATGGAGTCCATCATTAGGTTTAGATGTAACAACAGGATCAACAGTAATTTCTACTGTTACTTCTCCAATTACTTATACAGTAACTGGAACAAGTAATAATTGTTCATCTACTGCTTCAGTAACATTATCAATAAATACTATTCCTGCAACACCATCATCAATTAATACTACTGCAACATCTTTTTGTGCTCCATTTAATGCAAGTTACAGCATCAGTTCAGTTGCAAATACTAATGGATACACATGGACGGTTCCTGCAGGATTAACAATTGTTTCAGGACAAGGAACAGAATCAATATCTGTAAGTGGAACAGTTGCTGTATCAGGAATTATTTGTGTTACTGCTGATAATGTTTGCGGAAGTAGTTCGTCATCATGCATTGCAATTAATATAACATCAGGAGTTCCTGGAGCAATTGGAACTATACTTCCAACAAATGGTAAAGCTTGTCCAAATGATATAATTACTTACAGTATTTCTCCAATAGCAAATGCTACATCTTATAAATGGATAGGACCTAGTGGCTCAACAATTTTATCTGGTCAAGGATCAACATCTGTTGTTGTACAATATAATCCTTCCTTTATTGGTGGCACCTATTTACAAGTGCGAGGTTCAAACGCATGTGGATTTGGTGCGAATAAATCAAAATTAATTTCATTAAATACACCAAGTACTCCAGGAGCAATTACTGGTGCTAATTCTGGAGTTTGTTTAGGCACCTTTAATTATTCTGTTACATCAGTAAACGGAATGACTTATGTTTGGAAAGTACCAGCAAATGCGTCCATAGTTTCTGGTCAGGGAACAAATGCAATTGTAGTTCAATATGCATCGGGATTTGTATCAGGTAACATAACAGTATTTGCACAAAACGGTTGTGGAAATAGTGGCGTTCGAACAAAATCAATTAGTGCCGCACCATTAAAAGTTTCGGCAGTAACTGGTCCTTTAAGTGTATGTGTTGTACAAAGTGGAGTTACCTATTCAATAACAGCTGTACCTAGTGCAATATCGTATGTATGGGCAGTGCAAGGTGGAACCATCACAAGCGGACAAGGTACAACAAGCATTCAAGTAACATTCGCTTCAAATCCTCGAAATGCGTATGTACAAGTTACACCAATTAATAGTTGTGCAGCTGCACCAATTAAAACAATTACTGTTGTTGTTAATGCTTGTGCTAAGGTTTATGATTTCAATGCAAATGGTGCAGCATTAAATCTTCAACCAAATCCAGCAAATAATTATGTAGAAGTACTCTATAATACCGACCTTACTACTTCAGGGAAAATTACTTTAAATAATATTCTTGGTCAAGTACAATATAGTCAAATAATAAATCCTGAAGAAGGTAAAAATTCTTACATGATAGATCTTCGCAAATTTCCTTCTGGAATTTATATGTTGAATGTTCATCAAGGTGATAGAAATTATACACAACGATTAGTTATAGAATAAGATTGTAATTTTTTTTTTAGAAAGCCGGGTTCTATTGGATCCGGCTTTCTAATTTATATTAATTCTGAATATACAAAGTGAGGCCTTTCAAAAACATAATCGTTATCCAATTTTGTTTTGTCACTTTCTTTTGGTGTGCAAAATAAAGTAACCAAAGAAAAGCACAATTTATTTCACTGATTTTTTAATTTCATCTATCGAAAATAATTTTTTGAGTAAATAATTATTTGTTATCCAATTTTGTTCTATCACTTTCTTTTGGTGTGCAAAAGAAAGTAACCAAAGAAAAGCACACAAGCGTAACCAACTATCAAATGAACTGTATTCTAATTACAACGGCTATTAAGTGAAAGCAAAATGCAATGCTTTCTATTTACTTCATCGGTACATCAATTGATAGTTCGCACTTACGCTTGACCACAACCGCACCTATGCTATCGTAGATTCTGAACAATTATTGAGTAATTCTCCACATTGTAACCCCTTCGATGTAATTTTTAATTTTTAATTCGTAATCCAATAGCTAGCGGATTTTAATTTACTTCGTTGGTCCACAATTTTGTCCTTCGGGGATTTCGGAAATTTTGTATCCGGATAAATTAAAAAGTGCTAAATTAATATCATTAAATTTTATTTGTGAAAGAGATACGGTGTAGGAGTCGCCTGATAATTTATTTTTTGTAGTTATCTCAATAATCATCCCTTTTGAATTTTTCCAATTAAACCAATCTCCATTTCGAATTGATTCACTCATCATCCCACAATGACTTAACAATTTATAAACCTTGCAAACATTAAAAGTGTATTCTTTTGTAATCCAATATTCAGTAATAAAGGTGTCCGTTTCTCGAATAGTTTTATAACATTTTAAATTAGAAATAATTTTAGCAACTTTTGTAGATTTTACTATTTCTTTTTGATCAAGTGTTGAATCTCGATACATCATTGCACGATGAATCTTTGTTCCTTGTTTAACATTCCCAATTGCCATTAACATAATCCATGTACTATCTGTCGGATTAAATAATACACGTTTATCAACTCCTTTCTTGCGCATAGTATCTTCAATTTCCATCGCCATTCTAATGCCTCCAGAAACTGGTTGAATTGTCCATTGCAATGGATAATCTTGAATTGTTATATTTGAAGATGTAAATGACATGAGAAAACTCCCCTGAAAAATTGATTGACTTACTAAAGTAACAGGATGACATATCCATAGTAAAATCACAAAAAAACTAAAACAGGTTTTAACTTGTGATTTTAGAGAATAGTACATAGGACAAATTTAAGAAATCGTTTCACTTTAATGTTAATTCCGAACATTAATGCGTATTTTTTCGAGACCAATATTTATTTGTTATTATTTTACTTAACTTGCAGTAGTGAATGAAATAATTATATTGTAATTTTTAAATACAATATTAAATTAATATAAATATATGAAGATATTTTACTCAATTGTAACATTTATCGCGGTAATATTATTCAGTTTGCTTGGTCAATTCGAACTCAAGGCGCAAACAAATCCTGCAGCACAATCATTACCTTATATTCAAAATTTTAATGCTCTTGTTTCTACTTCCACAACTTATCCATTGGGATTTCAAGGGTGGAATCTTTCTTCAGCAGGATCATCGACTGCCTTTAGAACAGTAGCACCTCCATCAAGTTCTGACTTAATACTTATTGCATCTGCAACAGCAGCAAGTAGTACAACTGGCATCCAAAATTATAATGGAAAAATTGGAATTCTCTCTTCTAGTTCGTTGGATCCAGCGTTATGTTTAGCAATAAGTACTACAGGGTTTTTTACAGTTGCAGTGAACTTTGATGTTATGACAATTCGCAATCCTTATGATGCTTCAGCAAATACACATATCAATCAAGTGGATTTGCAATATCGTATCGGAACTACGGGAGTTTTTACTTCAGTATCAGGAAGTGCGAGTGGTATTTATCAAAACAATACTACGACACAAATCGCTGCAGTTACCACACCTCAAAATTCACTAACAAAAGTATTTACACTTCCTGCTGCTTGTAATAATCAATCTATAGTTCAGATACGATGGGTTCAACGTGATGTTAGTGGAATTGGAAGTCGTCCTGGATTTGCTATTGATAATATTTCAATTTGCGCTTCAACTGTTACTCCTACAATTTCAATTTCCGGACCTTCAGCATTTTGTTCCGGTGGTACAGCAACTTATACTTCAACTATTACAAATGGAGGTGCCGCGCCATCTTATCAATGGAAAAAAAATGGTAGTAACATCAGTACGAATACACCAACTCCAACTATCACAGGATTAATTGTTGGTGATCAAATTTCTTGCACCCTAACTACAAACCAATCTTGTGTTACAACAAATGTTATCACATCAAATGTTATTACAATTGGTGTTGTGAATACTTCTCCTACAATTAGTAATGCAGTAATTTCTAATGTCTCTTGTCCTAATGCAAAAAATGGTTCAATAGATATTACCGTAACAGGTGGTACTGCACCATACACAATTCTTTGGGATACTTTAAATACTATTAATGGTGCTTTATTTGGTGTCACAGTAGGTACCAAAACTGCGAGTAATCCGCTCTTTGGTCAAGGTAGTGCCTTTGGATATTTTATTGACGGTGTAGAAGCAAAAGAATTATTTTTAACACGTGGAATTACTTATTCTTTTAGTGTACTAACTCCTTCGCATCCATTTCATATTTCTACTGATAACGTTGGCGCCAATGCAACATTTATTGTTACCAACGGACAATCAGGAGCGCCTACACAAAATGGAACTGTAACATTTAAGCCATCGTCAGTAACGCCCAATTTACTTTATTATCCTTGTCAATTTCATCAGTTCATGGGTTACAAAGTAAATATCACGAATGGGTTCGCAACAGAAGATCTAACAAATTTGAAAGCAGGAAAATATACTGTTATTGTTGCTGATGCAAATGGTTGTACTACATCGGCTCAATATACGGTTACTGAATTGCCTTCTCCTGTAACATTAACTTCAAACATTACGAATGCAATTTGTAGTTCATCTACTGGAGCTATCGACTTAACAATTAGTGGAGGTGTTGCGCCTTATTCTATTTCATGGGATACTATAAATACAAATGGACCTAATTTTGGTGTTATCGCAGGAGTTAAAACTGCTTCTAATCCTTATTTTGGTTTGGGAAGTACTTCGTGTTTTTTTATTGATGGTGTTGAAGCAAAAACTATTTCACTTATTCGAAATATTAGTTACTCATTTAGTATTTTAAGTCCTAGTCACCCATGGCATATTTCAACGGATTTCATTGGAGGAAATATTAACAACATCGTTACGAATGGACAAATTGGTGCACCGAATGAAAATGGGACTGTTTTTTTTACTCCCAATACTACGCACCCTTCATTGCTTCGTTACGTTTGTGCAAATCACCAATATATGGGTAGCAATATTAATATTGTTAATGGCGTAACAACTGAAGATTTAAGCAACCTTCATGCGGGCACCTATACTGTTTTTGTGAAAGATATGAATGGTTGTTTCGCTACAGCGCAGTATGTTGTAAATTCAACTGTTTCTACTGTAACATTATCTGCTACTTTAACAAATACAAATTGCAATAGTCCTACTGGTGCAATTGATCTTTCTGCTTCTTCTGGTTCGTTACCATATAATTTTGTATGGGATACTTTTAATACACAAAATGGTTCAGTGTTTGGCGTAATGGTTGGTTTCAAAACACCTAACGGACCTTATTATCAAATAGGAAATCCATCGTCATTTTATATTGATGGTATTGAATCAAAAGAGCTCACCCTTACACGAAATATTCCTTATACGTTTAATATTTTTAACAGCGGCCATCCTTGGCATATTTCAACAGATAGTGTAGGAGGTAATTCCAATAGTATTGTTATTAGCGGACAATCAGGAGCGCCAAACGATAACGGAACAGTATTATTTACTCCTAATAACACGCATCCATCTTTATTACGTTATGTATGTGCGAATCATGCATACATGGGTTTTGATATTCACATCATTGATGGAACTACAACAGAAGATTTAAGCAATTTAGGTGTTGGTATTTATTCGGTAATTGCTACCGATCAAAATGGATGTACTGCAACGGCAAATTATACAATCGCCACTAATGGAACATGCAATGTAACGTTAAATCTTAAAGCATTTCTTCAAGGTATTTATACAGGAAGTGGAACCATGCAACCAACTTTATTTGCTTTAGGAATTTCTGGAGATCAAACAGCATCTGATTCAATAACGGTAGAATTGCATGATGTTACTGATCCAACAATTACAGTTGCAGCATCAACAGTAATTTTACATACTGATGGTATAGCACAAATTCTATATCCAGGATCTGTGATTGGAAGCTCCTATTATATTGTGATTCGCAACCGTAATACCATTGAAACATGGAGTAAATTTCCTGTTCTATTCGATAATGCAATAATGAGTTTTGACTTTACAAATTAATCTCTGACGTAGAAAAATCATTGCATTAATCAACCAAATAAAAATCAATTATAGCACCGAAATAACTTTCTTTCCAACCATCAACAATATCATCAAAATCTCCATCAGGAATATTCGTATGAAGTAATTCAGCGGAGGTTCCTTGTTTGTGAGGATGTAATTTTATAGTTACTATAGATGGTTCTTCTTGCTCACCAAAATACCATTGCTGAATAATTTTTTTGTTCTCTTCGAACTCTAAATTTTTACCATTAATACTAGCATCCCACATCGAAAATTCGGAGCCAGGTATCGTCGACATTTCAGCGGATTCACCCGTCCATAATTGTATTGTTAATGGATTCGTAATAGCAGCATACACATCTTCTGGAGGCGCTGGGATTATAAAGTAAGATTTGAAATTTTTCAATGATAGTGAATTGATTTTTTATAAAAGTAGATGAATAATCTTTGATAATAAAATTAGTAAAGGTTTCGAATAAAAACAATCTTAAAAGCTTTATCAATTCACAGCAAAAATTAATGATGTAATGTGAGATTATATGATTTAAAGTAAACGTTTTAATTTTTTTAAATTATCATCTTTAATCATTTTAATTTGATTTTAAACAATATCCAACAACAGTTAACCGTTGTGTGCCCAAACCTAACCACATGAAAACATTTACTTTTTTATCAGTCCTATTTTGCTTTTACCTGCCAGCCCAAGCGCAAATAACATTTACAGAAGCAATAGGTGGCCCGTCAACCGATCAAGCTCTTTCTGCTGAACAAACTTTCGATGGGGGATACATAGCAGTTGGTTGGACCAAAAGTTATGGAGCTGGAGATTGGGATATTTACCTCGTAAAAACAAATGATCATGGTGCTATAGAATGGACTAAAACATATGGTGGTCCTGGAGAAGAAGTTGATTGCTTTGTTCATCAGTGCACCGATAGTGGTTATATTATTACTGCTCGAACAAATAGCTTTGGTGTTTCTGCAGCCGATGTTTATTTAATAAAAACAAATAATGATGGAGTAATGCAATGGACGACTTCTGTAGGTGGTTCAGCGTGGGATGAAGGTCATTCCGTTATCCAAACAAGTGATGGTAGTTTGGTTCATACTGGATATACAAATAGTTTTGGCGCAGGCTCGTCGGATATTTACTTAATTAAAACAGATACACTCGGACATACACTTTGGAATAAAGCTTATGGAGGAGCAAGTGTTGATCATGGACATCTAATACTATCTGCTTTAGATGGCGGTTATTTAGTAGTAGGAGAAACGATAAGTTATGGAGCTGGTAATTATGATTTCTTATTAACTAAAACTGATACAGCTGGAAATATTTTATGGACGCATACATACGGAGGTCCGGGTGACGACAGTGGTTGGGGTATTTGTGCAACTTCTGATAGTGGATATATTTTAACAGGAATTACTGACAGTTATGGCGAAGGAGGAAAAGATGTTTTATTAATCAAAGTTGATATTAATGGAAATCTTATTTGGTCGAAAACGTATGGTAATACTGGTGATGATGAAGGCTTTTTTATTCAACAAACGAATGATGGTGGATATGTAGTTACAGGTGAATCTATGCAAGTAAATTCTGACAGTGCTGATGTTTTGTTATTTAAAATTAATGCGAATGGAATACCATTATGGACTGCTGCATTTGGAGGAGCAGGTGATGATGGATGTCAAACAGTACAAACTACAACAGATCATGGTTTTTTTCTTGCCGGATATACCAATAGCATTGGTGCAGGTGACTGGGATTTTTATCTTATAAAAACAGATTCATTAGGTAGAGTGAATGGATGTAATCTTGCTGATCCAGTTGTCATAATGAATACTGCTACTTTGTTAACATCAATGCCAATCATGCAAACGACTACTGGAGGAATTACCGTAAATCAACAATCACAACAAAGTTTTGGAGGAAGTGCTGTTGTATGTACCGTTACAGGAGTAGCATCAATTAATAAAGAAAATACTATTTCATTATTTCCAAATCCATTTTATGAAACAGCAACAATTAACATTCCCGATTTTTCTTCTGAAAAAGAATTAACGCTCTCACTATTTCAAACAAATGGCAAAAAACTTTTTGACCAAAAGATAAATAGTAATTCTATGAAAATGAATTTTGAAAACCTAGATCCAGGTATTTACTTCTATACAATTATTAGCAATAACGTTAAAGTAAATTCAGGTAAATTAATTAAAATGGGAGATCGAGAATAAGCGCAAATCTGATTTCAAAATTAAATTTGTAAGAATTAACCATGCTTATTTTTGAGTTTTATAAACTACCTAATTAACCAGTTTTTAATTTTTCGTGTATTTCAAAAAATATGATAAATTGTTTGGGATCAAAAATTCCTACTACAAATGTGGTATTGTTATTTCAATTTACCCATTAATTCACAAACTTTGCCCTGATTTTTATAGTTAATAGTAATTTTATTTGGAGGCAATTACTGTTATTTGCTATATTGTATCGAATTTGTAATTTATCGGCTCTAATGACAATTATGGGTTGAGTTTAAGGTTAATACTTTGAATTTAGTCGCATTTAGTTTACATTAATTCAACCAACTAATTACTATTATTAATTAAAAAATTTGGGTAATTTAAACCACATTATGAAAAAATTTTTACTTTGTTTATCTTTATTTATTTTATGGATCAGCGCTTCTAATGCTCAGGCACCTGCTATCAGCTTTACTGTTAATCAGGCCAACGCAAGTTGTTTTGATGCCCTTGATGGAACTATTGACGTAACATCAATAAGTGGAGGTACTCCTGATGGTGATGGGCAATACACTGTTAATTTATACGATATCAATACTAATTTTGTAGATTCTCAATTAGGATTCGAAGGTCATTTTATAGGATTATCTCCCGGTACTTATTTCGTCGAAGTTGTAGATGAATCAGGATTTCCTAGCAGTTTAGGACAAACACAATCAATAATTTCAAGCCCTCCTGCACCACAATTATTTCCTGTAAGTCCCATTTTTGTGTGTAATGGAAGTTCAGTTACCTTATTTACAAGTCCGGGCTCTGGCCATATTTGGAGTACAAATGAATCAACACCAACAATTGATGTTACACAGACAGGATTGTACACGGTTTCTTTTATAGATAATAATGGATGTAGTGTCACTCTTACAACAAGCGTAACTACTTCTCCAGCTCCAGCCGATCAAGTATTTTCTGGTGGAGGTGCTTACTGTGCTGTTACAAATCCTGCTGGATTAATTCTGCAACTTGATTATTCTGATCCAAATACTAACTTTCAATTATTGCAAAATGGCAATCCTATAGGTAGCTCTATAACTGGAACTGATGACATCTTGTTTTTTCCTGCACAAACCGCTGGTATTTATTCAGTAGTTGCAACAGGAGCTAATGGATGTACTGCACTTATGAGTTTATCTCAAACTATTTCTACTTCAAGTTCCTTTTTTGTTTATCAGGATGCCGATAGTGATGGCTTTGGTAATGTTAACGTTCCATTAGAAGTTTGCGAATTACCTACTGGATATGCATTAAATAGTGATGATTGTGATGATACACAATTACTCTATTTAGATTCAGATGGTGATGGCGTAGGAACAGGAAATCCTGTTGCTTGTGGAGTTGCAACAAATACTGATTGTAATGATGAGGACTTTACGGTATCCGCAAATCAAACCTATTATGCAGATTTAGATGGAGATGGTTTTGGTGATATAAATAATTCTATTTCTGTATGCTTTAGTATTGCACCAACAAGTTATGTTAATGATAACACCGATTGCGATGATACCCAATTACTCTATGCAGATTTAGATGGAGATGGAGTTGGTGCAGGAGATCCAGTTGCATGCGGAGTAAATACAAATACTGATTGTAATGATAATGACATTAACGTATCTACAAATCAAACCTATTATGCGGATTTAGATGCGGATGGTTTTGGCGATATAAATAATTCAATTTCTGTTTGCTTGAGCACAGCACCAACAGGTTATTTAACTGACAACACTGATTGTAATGATGCTGAACTTGAATATGTAGATAATGATGGAGATGAAATAGGAGCTGGTCTTCCTGTTGCATGTGGTGTAAACACAAATACTGATTGTAATGATAATGACCCAAATGTTTTTGCTTTATTTACTTATTATATTGATGGTGATGGCGATGGATTTGGTTCTGAAGTGTCTAATGACTTATGCTATTCATCAACACCAGAAGGATATGCAAATAACAATATCGATTGTAATGATACTGAATTAGAATATACAGATAACGACGGTGATGGTTTTGGTGCAGGTGATCCTGTTGCATGCGGCGTTGCAAATAATACTGATTGTAATGATGGAGATATAAACATACATCCAGGTGCAATTGACATTCCAAATAACGGTATCGATGAAGATTGTAGTGGAACAGATTCAACTTGTATTGTAAATATTCCTGATGCAATTTTTAAAGCAGCTTTAGTTGCTAATTTAAATATCAATACCAATGGAAATAGTGAAATAGAATGTGCAGAAGCGGCTGCTTACACAGGATTTATAAGTGTCACGAATCTTGGCATTTCTTCTTTAACAGGAATTGAAGCTTTTACATCAGTCACTCAATTGAATTGTAGCGATAACCTTTTAACAAGTCTGGATTTATCAGCTAATACCAATCTTACCAGTATTACTTGTTCGTCAAATCAAATAACGAGTTTGAATGTAAATAATTTAACGTCTCTCACCCAATTATTTTGTAATCTCAACCAAATACAAAGTCTTGACGTGAGCACTAACACTGGACTAGAAGAACTTTCTTGTCAGTTTAATCAGATTAGTCCTTTAGATGTTACTCATAACCCTAATCTTAAATCACTTTTTTGTTTAGGAAATGGATTGGCAAGTTTAGATGTATCAGCAAATCCACTTTTGCAAGTATTAAATTTTGGAAGCAATCAAATTTCTAATATTGATTTATCATCAAATCCACTTTTATATAACTTTTTCTGCCAGATTAATAATTTAACTACTCTTGATTTGTCAGCTAATCCATTACTCACAACTTTTGGTTGTAACGGTAATCAATTAACTGATTTGAACGTTAAGAATGGAAATAATAGTAACCTAACTGGTTTTAATGCTACAAGTAATCCATCATTAACTTGTATTCAGGTTGATGATGCAAGTTATATGAATGCAAATTGGAGTGCAGGAAAAGATGCGACTGCAACGTTCAGTACAAATTGTCCTTGCTTAGTTGTTCTCTGGTATGCTGATGTTGATGGAGATGGCTTTGGTAACATTGCTATTGATTCCCTCTCATGTATTCAGCCTGTAGGTTATGTTTCTAACAATACCGATTGTAATGATGATGATATCACTGTAAATACTCCACAACCTTATTTTGTAGATAACGATTTGGATGGATTCGGCTCAATAACAGAAACAACATTTTGTTCATCTGTTGAAACACCAGGTTACTCACTTTCCAATACCGATTGCGACGATAATAATTTTAATATTCATACTGGTTGTGTAACATGTTCAACAATTCCAATTACTGTAGGAAGCATTATTTCAAATTATACAAATTGTAATGGATTTGGTGGAGCAACAGTTACAGTTTCATCTGTTAATGGAGGAACTATTATTACAGATCCATTAAATTTAACAGGCTACGAATTTCAACTTACTCCACAAGCAGGAGGAACAACTATTTCAAATACTACGGGAATTTTTGCAGGAGTAATTACGGGAGATTATTTTCTTCAAGTAAGCGGTAATCCAGTATGTGGATCAGGTACTCAAATCCCGTTTACTGTAGCACCATACCAAACATTTATGTTAATTGTTACTCCCGCGGCACAGGATATTTGCGAAGGAATTTTAGGAACTGTAATTCTTACGCCAACAGGTGGAACAGCTCCTTATAATCTTATCTCTGGGGATGATTCTTTAAACCTTGCAGCTGGAATTTATAATTATTTTGTTACTGATGCAAATGGATGTTCAGGATCAGCAACAGCAACTGTAAATCAAATTACTTGTTTCGGTTCGTATGTTCCACCAAATGATACTGGAAAAGTTGTAAGTATCATAGGACCTGAATTAACACAGGTAGCAAATAATCCTGATTCACTTCCAACACTTACTTCTGGAATTAATAATAATATAATCTTAATTTCTGAAGACAGTGTTTTGATCGATGTAATTGCCGTTGTTGGTCAACACGATTCTGTACTTGCATTACTTCAAACTGCAGCCTATGGTTTGACAGACCTTCGAGATAATGGCGACTCAACATTTATAATTACAGGGTTGTTTCCAAAAGCAAATTTGTTAAGTTTAAATCTGCTTCCATCATTAATAAATTTTGCGCGACCACATTATTTGCCAGTCGTTCAATCTGCATCAAGAACAGGAAATGCAATTACAAATGGTGATATAGCGATGCGATCTGATTTTGCAAGAAATGGATTTAAAATTTATGGTGATGGAATTAAAATTGGTGTAATCTCAGATAGTTACAATACGCTCGCAGGAAATCAAGCAAGCATTGATGTTGGAAATGGTGATCTTCCTGGTCCTGCTAATCTTGTTGATAAGGACCCTGTAAATATTTCTTTAGAATATCCTTATGGTCGTCGTACTGATGAAGGTCGTGCGATGTTACAAATTATACATGACATTGCACCAAAAGCTAGATTGGAATTCAGAACTGGATTTGTTAGTGCTGGCGATTTTGCAGAAGGAATTAAACAAATGAAATTGGATACTTGTAAAATAATTGTTGATGATGTAACGTATGTTACTGAACCATTCTTCCAAGATGGAGTTGTTTCTGATGCAGTTAATGAGGTAACAAGTAAAGGTGTTTCGTATTTCACTGCAGCAGGAAACTTTAGCGATAAATCTTACGAAGGTGTATTCACTCCAGTAACAGCTCCAAGTTGGTTGGCAGGAACAACAAAAGCACATAATTTTGGATCTGGTGATAGATTCCAAAATGTTAGTTTCCCAGCAGGAACATATTCAATCGTTTTACAATGGGATGATTCAATTTATTCACGCGGACAATTACCAGGGGCTAAAAATGATCTTGATATTTATATTACCGATAATTTAGGAAATAGAATTTTAGGATTCAATAGAAAAAATTTATGGGGTGACCCAATAGAAGTATTTACTTTCACTGTTAGTTCTCCTGCAGTTGCAAACATTATGATAACGCGTGCTTTTGGAACTGATAATGTAAGGTTTAAATATGTAGTATTCCATGGCGACATGGTAATAAATGAATATCATAATGGTGCTTCAACAATTGTAGGACAAGCAAATTGCGATGGAGCAATGTCGGTAGCTGCTGTACGATATACTAAAACTCCTGTTTATGGATTTGACCCTCCAGTGCTAGAATCATTTTCTTCTGTTGGTGGAACTTTAATTTATGGCACTGCTAGAAATAAACCTGACTTCGCTGCTCCAGATGGAGTAAATACATCAGTGCCTTTTGGTAATTTAGAAGTAGAAGGTGATTTATATCCTAATTTCTTTGGTACATCAGCAGCAGCTCCTCATGCCGCAGCTGTTGCAGCATTATTGCTAGATGCAAAATTGAAATTCTCGAATGTAATATTTGCACCAAAAGATATGCGATCATTATTGCAAAGTACTGCAAAGGATATGCTAACACCTGGCTTCGATTATAAAAGTGGATACG
>JBBRAW010000033.1:0-29115 GCA_038206385.1 Bacteroidia bacterium
GGAGGCGCAAGACCATCACAAGAGATGCTTGATCAAATAGCAACTCCGATAGCATATCCAAATAAAAAATTCTATATCCGAAAAGGAAAAACGAATAGCTTAAATAATAATTTTTTAAAAAGTTTTACTACTGATAAAGATGGAAATTTTACTATTCGCCTTCGCAAAGGAATTTATTCGATAATTTTAGAAGAGCAACTTAAAGAAATTAATAGTGCTGATTACACCTCAACAAATCAACAAGTTGATACGAGTTGTATTAAAGAATGGTGGAGTAAACCGTACTCTATTTTAGAAGTAAAAAATAAAAATATTACCCAACTTAATTTTAATTTTCATCACCGATGTTTTGTGACGAATGATATTCCTTGCTTAAATTATGTAGGACCAATGCCACCTTAATTTTTGAAACAAAACATAATTATGAACTCAATAGCATTTTCTAGGATTTAACACGTCTCAGGTGAAATTAATATTCTGAGGTGTTCACTTTAATCCCACGTGGCAAATCAAATATCCTGAGAATCCCCTTATCAGGATATTCAATCCCCATTTTAAAAACATATACAAGCAAAATTGCCTGTTATTCACTATTTTTCATTTTAATATTTAACATCATTTGAAAATTTGGTTTTAATCCCAGTTTACCTCAAAGCGAGCCATTTTCTACATACGGGTTGGAGTATCAGCTAATCTATATAGGACCTTTATATATAATAAGTATGGCAAAGAAATAGGATTTTGTGCATTTTCGACCAGTTAACGGGTTTTTAGACAAAAAAATATTGCAAATAATTTGCTATTTAATTTAATTTATTGCAATATTGTAATAACAATAAATATCAATGTTAAAAGTAATTACATGAAATGTTTCTAACCAAAACTTCTGTTTTTACAATTTCGAAATGACGCACCTTTAGTATATTTTCTCAGCATTTGGGATTCTTTTCCCATTTTAAGATGATGATATACCCGTACTTCATTCTTTCATTATAGAAGCAGATTTTATCTTCTTATTGAGAGATTTAAAAGCATTATCAAACCTATCCGTAAGGAAGAATTTGATGTAACGTATTTTTACTGATGTGGAAAATTTATATCCATAATTAGTTACTCTTTCTCAATTCAATTTCTTATTGAATTAAATTCCCTTCCATTATTTCACTTTAAATTATCTATTCGGTTTTTTAACTTTAACACCATTACCTGATCCTTTTTATTGCAATTGCATAATAAGGAAGTCGAACATATTTATAAATGTGTTGACATTTCGATGCATTAATACGGCTATAAAAAACGTATTCTACGTCATTAGTTTATCAATAAATTATAACAATATATAATTGATAAACTAACATTATCTTATTTATAATCTACAATAAGTTTATAAACTATCTTATTTTTATTCAACTTCCGTTTCATTTATGAAGAAGGTGGAAGTAATATTTATTTCGGTTTTTAATGAGTGCAATAATAGGTTTTGATCTCATCTCTCTAAAACTAAAATCAATGTAGTTAAATAAAAAATATCATCTTATACATTATAAAAAATTTTATCATGAAGAAAAACTTAACCAAAAATCAATCGAGAGTAAAGGGATTAAACCGGAAGATATTTCTGGTTTTAACATTATTCCTGTTGTCAATTATTCAACAAGGCCATGCACAAGTTCAGAACCTGAATACGCTTGTCACTTATAGCACAATACAATTGGCAATTGACGATGCACTTACTTTAAATGGGCAAAGCCTAAGTGTTAGTGCTGGAAATTACGATGAAGATGTTAACGTTACAAAATCATTAACGATTGTCGGAGCAGGATCAGGAACCACATCTATTCGTGGTGTATTTGGCGGATCTGGTTCAACAGTTACTATTTCTGCAAATAATATAGATATATCTGGTTTCACTGTAACACGTTTAGGAAATAATGTTGCTGATTGGAACAACGCAAATGGTGTACTTAATTCAGCAGGTATTTCCATTCAAGGACAAAGTTTGTCGGGAACAATTATTCATGACAATATTATTAGTGGTAACCGTTCAGGAATTGATATCAATAATAGTAATTCACACACTATCAGAAATAATGATTTAACGAATAATCGTACAGGAATAATTTTTCGTAACCAAACTGATAATATTTCATTCGAAGAAAACAATGTTACGAATAACTGGACTGCAGGCGTTTTATTTTTAGATGGAAGTGGTGGAACAAATGTTCCAGTGCAATCAGCAACAAATTGTAGTTTTAAAAACAATAATTTTAGTGGTAATTGGTATGGGCAAATAGTAGAACGTCAATCAGGAGGAACTATTCCAACACCTGGAACAAATTTGAAAAACTTTAGTGGCAATTGGCTTGGAACGATTACACCAATTGTTACAACAGCAAATAGTACAGAACCAGGATATGCAGCACAAATACCAGTTGAATTTGGAGGCTCTGCAGTAGCACCTGGCGGACAGCCAGATATCGCAGGACCAGCATCAGCAAATATTGATTATACACCGTTCTTAAATTCAGGAACAGATGTAAATGTTGAAACGGTATTATCACGTGGTACGAATGGATTTCAAGGAAATTATTCTACGTTATGGGTTGCAGCAGCAAGTTCTCAGGTGAGTACAACAGGTCGAATTCAAGAAGGAGTAAATTTAGTTACGAGTGGTGGTGCAGTAAATGCATTAGCTGGATCATATAACGAACGCTTAACAATTGATCGCTCAATAACTATACAAGGAGTTAACAACGTAACAACGATCGTAAGTGGTAACGGATTAGTTGGTAGTGGTTCTGGATTTTATATCAATAACGGAATCACAAACGTAACGATCAAAGATTTGACGATACAAAATTTTGTTGGGTCAAGTCCTAATTCAAATGCTGGTATTTATGGATCGGGAGGCAATAATAATTTAACACTTACCAATAATATTATTAAGGATAATGTTGGCGGGAGTGGTATCTATGCGAACGGACCAATCAATGCAGTTTTGATTGATGGCAATACAGTATCAGGACATACAAATGTTGCAGGAGCTGCTCGCGGAATCGTAATCTGGAATGGATTAAAATCCAACATTACAATTACCAACAACGAAGTGTTTAATAATAATTGTTGTGGTATTGAATTGCAGGATGGAACATCATCAGGTGTAACCATGACAAATAATAATGTTCATGATAATGCAGATAACGGATTTGGTTTGGTCGGCATGAACGGAGTTACAGGAGCGAATTTAATATCTTCCAATACTATTACAAACAATGGTCGCTTTGGAATTGAAGTGAAGAATCCAAATGCAAATGGAGCAAACAGCGGAACAGGAAGTACTGTTATCCAAAACAATATTATCAGTCTTGTAGCAAGTGCAGGAATGAACAATCGTGATCATGCAGGAATTTCTGTTTATCGCCGAGGCTTTACTTCAGGTAATCCAAATGGATATCCAGACGTACCAACAGGAGTTGTAGTAAGTGGAAATAGCGTAACAGGTTATAAGCAGTTGAATCCTTCGAGCACAGAAAGTAAAGGCTACGGAATTGTAATTGAAGGAACGAATCATGTTGTAACGGGAAATACATTAACGAATAATGATGTAGCAGTTCAAGAGCAAGGAGGAGCTCATCCGAATGCAAACTATGTAGCATCTGATGCAGGAGATGGAAATCAAACGGATGGTTTTTCAACAAATTATTTCGGACGTGGCAATGCACCGATCGCATGTAGTAATACAATAAGTGGAAATACATTTACCGGCAATACATCCAACTTTAATTCGGTAACAGCACCAGGAATGTATGGTCAGGTAACAAATACAACTACAGGAAAAATATTCTGTTCAATTCAATCAGCGATTAATGATGCACAAACATTAAACGGACATACACTATTAGTTGCTGCTGGAACATATATTGAAAATGTTGTAGTAACAAAAGAATTAACAATTGCAGGTTCTGGACAAGCTACTACTAAAGTCATTCCTGCATTGTCAGGAGCAACATGTGGTGGCGGTTCATTATGTGCTGGTGCAAGTAATGTATTTTTAATTCAAGCGAATAATGTTACTATTCATGATTTAACAGTTGATGGAAATAATCCTTCAATTACCAGCGGAGTTTTAGCAGGAGTTGTAGATGTTGAAGCAAGAAACGGTATCATTACAAATCATAACCTTGGGGTTTATCAAAACTTAAACGTACATAACGTTACAATTCAGAATATTTATCTGCGTGGAATTTATGCTTCAACAGGAGGTTCATTTGATTTTTCTAATAACACTGTTACGAACGTTCAGGGAGATCCGGGATCAATCGCTATGTTCAATTTTGGTGGATCAGGTGTGTTTGCAAATAATACTTTAAGTAATGTTGCTGATGCAATTGCTTCGAACTGGTCAACAGGAACAGTTTATCATGATAATACAATTTCAGATTTCGCAACAGCATTACATACTGATAACAACGGTGGATTTGGCGGTATAGCGGATACTATAAGAAACAATACCGTACTGAACAGTAAAACTAACGGATACGGAATTATGGTTTTCGCTCCTTTCTTACCTTCTGTTGTAAAAAGTAATACTGTTACAAATACAGATGTTGGTCTTACGCTAGCTGGACAAAATGCTATAGTTACTCCATTGTTTACAATGAATGATGTTAACGGACAGAGCAAGTTGAATGCAACAGGAGTTTACGTAACAACAAGTGAATTCGGTTCAGGATCAGGAAATGTAAATGGATTATTCACCAATAACTTTATCAGAAATAATACTGATGGTTTTTATATTGAATATATAACAGGATATACTAATATCATAACAGTAAACAGTAACTCTATTACTGGAAATACAAATGGCATTACCATCGGAACGTCAACTGGAACATTTGCAAATGATTTCAATTGTAACTATTGGGGATCAACATCTGCATCAGGTGTTGCAGCAGCAGTAACTGCATTAGGAATTAATTATACTCCTTGGAGTAATAGTGCAGTTGATAATGATTTAGTAACTGAAGGTTTTCAACCTGTACCAGGATCATGCAACGGAACATTAGTTACTTTAAGTGCATCTGTTACAAATCAATCATGCACTAATTTAAATGATGGAGCTGTTGATTTAACAGTATCCGGCGGAACAGGTCCGTTTACTTATGCATGGAATAATTCAGCATCATCACAGGATTTAACAGGAGTTACATCAGGAAATTATACTGTGCTTGTAACAGATTTTTATGGAACTACTGCTACGGCAACTTATTCAGTTTTAGCAGGAGCAACTCCAACAATTTGGTATCTTGACAATGACGGCGATACCTATGGAAATCCATCTGTAAGTGTTCTTTCATGTGTTACACCTCCATTATATGTAGCAAATAATGTTGATTGTGATGATTCTAATTTTAGTACTCATCCAGGAGCGATTGAAGTTTGTGGTGATGGTATCGATAACAACTGTAACGGCTTTATTGATGAAGGTTGTGTTTGTTTTAATCCTCCAACAGCGTTAGCAGGTAATGATCAGAATGTATGTGTTGGCTTAACAGTTTCTTTAAGTGGAGCAATTAGTGGGAGTGCAACAAATGCAACATGGTCTTCAAGTGGTACAGGATCATTCTCACCTTCAAGTGCTGCTTTAAATGCAACATATATTCCTTCATTAGCTGATTATACTTTTGGATCAGTAACATTATCATTAACTACTGATGCAGTATTACCATGTACTCCTGGAGTTGATCAATTAGTAGTTATATTCTTACCACTTCCTGCAAGTACAGGATTAATTTCTGGAACACAAGATTTTTGTAATCCATCATCAAGTTTTACAACTAGCTATAGTATATCGTCAGTACCAGGAGCTTCCGTTTATGCATGGTCGGTCCCAGCAGGTGTAAACATTATTTCAGGACAAGGATCAACAACTCTTACAATAAGTTTTATTAATTCATTTATACATAATGGTATTGGTGGTTTAGTGAGTGTTGTGGCAAACACAAGTAATGGTTGTGGAAGTAGTATACCAAGTACATTAGCAATCACAGCGCATCTTACTGCACCAATTCAACCTGGATCTATTTCAGGACCTGATAAAGCTTGTCCTGGAGATTTAGCAACATATTCTTCAGCAATTGTAGCGCGTGCTGTTAAATATAATTGGTCAGTACCAGCAGGGGTTACAATCTTAACTGGCATCAATACAAACATTATTACTGTTCAATATAATGGAGCATTTACAAGCGGTATCATTAGTGTATCTGCAACAAATGCTTGTGGTACGGGTGCTGCTAGAACACGTTTGGTAAATTTAAATGTACTTACTGCTCCAGTTGCAATTAATGGTTTAATTTCTGGATTATGTTCGATGACAGCTGTTCCATATTCAATCTCTGCTCCTATTACGGGTGCTTCAAGTTACTTATGGACAGTTCCCGCAGGTGCTAGCATTATCGGTTCAAATACTGGATCATCAATAGTAGTTGATTACACAGGATCATTTACTGGAGGTAATGTTACTGTTGCAGCTTTAAATAATTGTGGTGCTGGATCAGTAAGATCTATAACTGTAATTGGCGCTCCTGCATTCCCAGGAAATATATCTGGTTCTCTTGCAATTTGCACTGGAGTAAATTCAAGCTATGGAATATCTACTATTACTGGTACTATAACATATACCTGGACTGTTACACGTGGTTTAACGATCGTATCTGGACAGGGAACAAAAACAATTATTGTTAATGCAGGAGTTCCTGTTACTGGACAAACAATGACAGTAAAAGCATCGAATGCATGTGGTACAACGAACGTTCGTGTTCTTGATAACATTGCTGCAAGTACATGTCCTCGTATCGCAGAGGATGCTAAAGCAATTAATTTAATTGCATATCCAAATCCTGTTTCTGATAAATTATTGATTCAATTCAATAGTAACGATGATCAGAATTATAAAGTTCAATTAATGGATGCAACAAGTCGACTTGTAAGTATTCAAACTAAATCAGCGATTACTGGTGAAAATAAAATCGAGATGAATGTTAAGGGACTTGCAAGGGGTATTTATTTACTTCAATTTCAAATGGCTGATCACATAGAACAACTTCGAATTGTTATTGAGTAACTATTTAATTTAAATAAAATGTTTAAGATCCCCGACTAAAAATCGGGGATCTTTTTTTAAGTGATTATAATATTTCTGAAAAGTAGCAAGTTGAATAAAATTAATATTCTACTAACTTTAGAATTAATTGTGCTTTTTATTACTGCACCAAATCTATATCTAATGAAAGTCAGGCATCTAATATATATTTCTAGATTATTGACTACAATAAATTTTTAGAGATATCATACCATTTTTTTCAGCGATTTGAAGGATGAATGATTTGATAAATATAGTTTAGTTTATCTGTTTAAACTGATATAATAATAAGTTCTCAAATGTATTAAAAGAAGTGAAAATTTGATCAGACTAAACTTAAACACACTAATTCTGAAATGAAAAATTATATTCAAATCACGCCACCTTCCTCACAAACTTCGTCAAAATTACAATTTGTTGTCCATCAATTTTACCTTCTACATGTTCTGTATTATCGGAAACAAGTCTGATATTTTTAACGAGTGTCCCAATCTTTGCCGAAACTTGTGAACCTTTTACTTCTAATGTTTTGATGAGCGTAACTGAATCTCCATTTTGCAATAAGGTTCCGTTACTATCACGATGCATATCGTTGTTGCCGCTATCTAAATGATCGTTGGTTTCTTTTGCCCAATTTAAAGTATCCTCATCCAAATAAAGCATATCTAAAGCATCGGTAGCCCATGTTTCATTTTTCAAACGATTTAACATGCGCCAAGCTAATACTTGCACTGCTGGAACTTCGCTCCACATACTAGATTTTAAACAATTCCAGTGATTGATGTCGAGTTCTTCTTTCTTCGCCAATTGCTTTACACACTTTTCACAGATGTAAGTATTTTTATCTACTGTAGCACCACCCATTGGAGGTATTCCATACACATCTAAATGGTTCGTAGATCCGCAAAGTTCACAGCTGTTTCCACTTCTTGCTTTTAATTGTTCTTCAAGATTCATATTGATATTATAAGACTGTGATATTACGTTTTTAAAATGAGGAACATTCAAAATTACGTGAATTTTTTTTATAAAAGTAGCAATGGATTATTTCATGGACTAGTTAACTAATTTTTAGGCACAAAGAAATTAGTAGGTGGAAGAGATGATAAAACGAATAGCACTAATGAAAACTATTTATTTCCATTAGTGCTACAATTAATTTACTAAATAAAATCGATAGTTTGATGAATAGTATTTTACATCATAATTGAACACGGAAAATATTTTGTAATGTATTTGATAAGTAAGTTAAATACTTTTTACATCACTAAATTTTAAATCAATCTTTAATTATTTTTTGGGATACGATCGTTCCATTTTTCAAATACACTTTAGCAAAATAAATACCTTTACGAAGTTCAACAACATTTAAAGAATATTTTTTATTACTTATATTTAAAGAGGAAGTTACTTGCTCTCCAATCAAATTATACATTTCAATTTTATCAATCAGCAAATCATTACTGATAACTAATTCATTATTGACAGGATTTGGATAAAACGAAATGACATTTCCGTTTGAATTAATAGTTTGAATTCCTGTAACAGTATTTGTAATGGAGATACTATCAACTTCCCAATCCGTTGCTGTTAATGCATCGCAAGTGTATTTGAAACCTACATAAACATTATTTCCACTGAAAGATGACAAATTTACATTCCCAGATTTAAACCATGATCTTGGCCCGGATGGATTGGGTGGAGGAAGTGTTACAAAAGTAGTAATATCGGACCATGTTGCTGTTGATGGCAAACTTACTCCATCATAATTTGTAGAAACCAAAACTGCAATAGGGTTTCCGGCAAATTTATTTGCTGATGAAAAATTTAAATGTGCATTAGGATACGTAATCGTACTAAAGCCCGGCGAAATAAACCATTGCTCTTGTGCAACTTGCCCAGGGCTAATAAATCCATTACATCCTACATAATAATTCGCTGTAAAATTTTTTACAGCCCAGGGCCTTGTTCCCTGAGGACTTTGAATCGACCAACCACCATAACTGATGGAAGTACTATCAAGTGTATTCATACTATCTGGTGCAACACCATTAAAATTGCGGTAAATGGGTAAATTTCTATGGCTTTGGCCGAATGCAACAACACTGCTGAACAGTATTGCAACAATCAATTTAGTAAGTAAATGTTTCGTTCTCATGGGTTGAATTTATAAATGTTTTTTTAAATCTTCTTCGAATTTAGATAATCTATGTATTGATCAAATCAAAAACCACAAAATTAATATTCAATTCATCTTCAAAAGGGTAAACAGACTAAAAAATAGGAGATGAATCAATTAAATATGCATATTTTACTAGTCGTCATTTGCAAAATATTAGTAGTGAAATTTCAAACTTAACACCTTCTAAAGTTGTTCATCCGTTTCGATGATAAATGAATCAAGCTTGTTGAATAGCTCTTTATTTTTTCAGTATATTCAAATTCCTTGCTATATTTACTATCCGAAACAATGAAAAAAGTTCTATTAGTAAGTTTACTATTTCTTCTGACCATTGTATCATTTGGCCAAGATCCGTTTGTAAAAATTACGGATGCGAAATTTGGTACTTCTTCGCGTATTTTTCCAACTACAGGAAATGGTTGGATGATATTTTCATCCGATACTTTGATGTTGAGTAAATTTAATAGTTGCGGAATAAATGAATGGGGTAAAAAATTCGCAACTGTTCCTATTATTTTTGGCATGTATGATTTTATCCAATTATTAAATGGTGATTATGCCTTTATGCAACTCATCAGAAAAGGTAATGTAACCATCACTGAAGTTACAAGACTAGATCCAAACGGGAATATTATTTGGAGTAATTCTTATGGCGATAACAATTATAATCAATACATCTATTCTCTATTTGAAGATGCGAATGGTAATTTATTTGTTTATGGAAATGTGGAACATGTAAACTTAAACCCTTTATACAATGTATTGATGAAGATAAATGCAAACGGTGTTTTACAATGGACAAAATTTTATGATCATGGTGGAATTTGGGGTGGAGCTATTGCAACTAGTGATGGTGGATTTTTATTACGCACTGGAGATTTTTTGATAAAGACAAACACTACCGGTGATGTAATTTGGTCGTTATACATCAATTCAAGTTCGTACAGTTATCTTGCGCCAATCGAAGTGAGTGATGGTTATATCTGTTCCGCTTTTGCACAACCGTCAAATGAAATGCTTTTCTTTAAAGTGGATAAGCTTGGCAATCAACTTTGGAGTGGAGGGAAAACATTAAACATGAATGGGAATCCTCCACGTCTCAGGAATCATCCTAATGGGAATATTGTTGGCGTTTTTAGATCTGGAAGTCTTACAAAAATTATTGAGTTGGATAAAGATTTAGTAGTAATAAAAGAAAGTACTCTTGACAATACGACAAATCTTTTAGGTGTTAATATGAATTTTTTAAAAGATGAAACACCAATTTTAACCGGTTTTAATACTGCGAATTATTTATTTTTTGCACGTTTGGATAAGAACTACAAAACGAGTTGTGATATCACTTCTACTGCTAGTATTTTTAGCTATTATCTTGCTAATATTGTAATTTCGCCAACTAATTCGTTTAACTATACATTAAATACAGTTGCTGAAATAATGCCAGTTAATGCTTTTTCTACTACTGTTCAAACGACTTGTATTAAGCCAAAATATTTGGATCTCGGTTTAGATACCGCTTTTTGTAAAGGCGATACAATAAAACTAGAAAATAAAATTGTAGATAAATTCAAAAGTTATTTGTGGTCAACTGGCGATACAACATCTTCGATTGATGTTTCAAAAAGTGGAGTGTACTTTTTAAATGTTGCCGACGACTGTGGAGAATTTAATTTAAGTGATACAATAGTTGTTTCTGAATTAAAAAGTACGCCAGTTTTATTAGGTTCGGATATTGGTATATGTGAAAATGATTCGATTGAAGTAACAGCCAACTCTTGCGATAGTTGTACTTATCTTTGGAATACAGGTGACACAACCAATTATATTTTTATAAATATTGCGGGCAATTATAAACTTTCATTTTTGTTTACGAATGGTTGTATTACATCGGATAGCATAGTGGCATTTCAATCGAAATGTGAATGTGATATTTATTTGCCAAATGCATTTACTCCAAATGCAGATAATAAAAATGATTTTTTTAAACCATTTTACTTTTGTGATTTACAGGAGTATGAATTCACAATTCATAATCGATGGGGACAAACAATTTTCACGTCTGTAAATTCAGAAACAGCATGGAATGGGAAATACAATAATATCGATGTACCAGCAGGCGTTTATGCCTATACTTTAGCATACACTCCTATTCTCAAAGGAAAAAAATCGAAGTCGGAGAAAAAGACTGGAACAGTTGTTTTGATACGATAATAGTGTAGTGTTTTTTGTATTAATACTGATCTTAAATTTTATAAATAAATTCCAAAAATCATAAGTACACTTGATCAAGTAATTTATAAATTAAAGGTAATAGCGGATTTTTGATCTCCTTTAAGAATCTTCCACATAACACCAGTATATATTAAAAACAAAAGTGTATTTAGCGAATAATAATAAATCGGAATATCGGGAATAAACTTTCTAACAAGAACACTAAATCCCCAAACAAAAAGTGCAGAGCCAACAAACAACGACAACTTTTTTAAGTCGTAAGGAACAGGAAAAATCTTTTGTCCGATGAGATAAGAAAAAATCATCATACTTGCATAGCAAATTAAAGTTGCCCACGCCGCACCAGTATAACCCATGATAGGAATAAGCCATAAGTTAAATAAGATTGTAATGATCGCACCATAAACAGAAAGCCAAGCGCCATATCTTGTTTGACCTGTTAACTTATACCATAAACTTAGATTAAGATAAATACCTAAACATAGATTAGCAATTAGTAAAATTGGAACTACATGTAATCCACTGTAATATTTTTGTCCGATAAATAATTTTACGATATCAATGTATAACATCACACCTAAAAAAATAATGCTACAAATTAATACAAAGTAATTCATCACATTTGAATAAAGTTGCTTTGCATTTTCCTTATGTTGTTGTGCAAAGAAAAATGGTTCTGCAGCATATCGAAAAGTTTGCACAAAGAGTGTCATTAAAATACTAAGTTTATAACAAGCGCTGTAAATTCCTAATTGTTGCATTGCAGTAACTTTATCCGTTACTAAATATTTTAAGATAGCACGATCAAGTGTTTCGTTAATCATGCCGGCAAATCCAGCAATAAGAATTGGGAAAGCATAAATGATCATTGCTTTTAAAAGCTCTTTATCGAGAGGGAATTTTATTTTTTTAAAATCTGGTAAGAGTAGAAGTAAAGTAATGCTACTTGAAATTAAATTTGCTAGAAATACATAACCTACACCGACTTTTGGATTATAGCAAAACAACAACCAAGAGTCGGGATGATGTTTCGCAATTTCTGGTAATACTGAAAGAAAGAAAACGTTGAAGCCAATATTTAAAATAATGTTTAACATTTTCAATCCAGCAAATAATTTCGCTTTTCCTAATTGTCGTAGTCGTGCAAATGGTAATGCCGTTAATCCATCGAATGCTAATATTAAAGCAAACCAAACAATATATTCGGGATGATTGGGATAGCCTAATCCATTTGCAATTGCATGTGAAAAGAGAATAAGAATTCCAGATATAATAGAACTCGAAACCAATAAAGTGCTTAATCCATTTCCAAAAACTTTTTCACGATCCCCAGTTTTAGTGGAGAAATGGAAAAATGCTGTTTCCATTCCGAAGGTATACAGAATCATTAGGAATGTTACATAAGCGTAATATTCGGAAACTACACCATACTCCGCTGGCAAGAAAATTCTTGTATAAAAAGGAACTAATAAATAATTTAATAGGCGGCCAACGATGCTACTTAATCCGTAAACGGCTGTTTGACCTGCTAATTTTTTTATCTGACTCAAGGGCTGCTTTGCAAAACTTCTGCGAAACTACAAAACGCTATGAATCGAAGCTAATTGTTTATGAAAAGAAATAGAGGAATTCTAATTAGAATGAACTAGCTTTTTATCCAATTATTTTTATGCGCCATCGAAATTATTTGTGCTTTTGAATTTACATGAAGCTTAGTATAAATATTCGCAATATGTTTACGCACAGTTAACGTGCTTATTTCTGTGATTTCCGCAATTCGTTTAGCGTCGTAACCATTAACAAGATGCAATAGCACCTCTTTCTCTCTTTCAGATAAAAGAGTGTCGATTATAGATGAATTTACTTGGACATCTTCATGTTTACCTTGACCAAGTAATTTCAATGTTTTTCTGGCGATCGCAGGACTCATTGGCGCTCCACCGTATTCTAAAATTTCGGAGATGGCTTCACGTATGGTGTGATGACTTTCGTGCTTTAGCAGATAACCACATGCGCCAGCTTGTATCGCTTCAAAAATAGTATCATCATCTTCAAACACTGTTAGTACAACAAAAAATATAGAAGGATAAATTGATTTTGCTAATTTAATAGTATCGATTCCATTCAATCCTGGCATTTCAATATCCATAAAAACAACAAGGGGTAATTGATGTTGAGGTAATCCTTTCAGCTTTTCTAAAAATTCGTGGCCGCTAAATGCGCTTACCGATAATTGTAAATCTGGGAAAGGAATTACCTTTTGTAAAAAGCTCCTGTGGTTAATAGGATTATCATCAACAAGTGCTATTTTCATAATCGAATTACTTATAATGGGTAAAAGTGAATAGTTAAATTTTAAAAAAAAATACCTACTTTGTAGTATAACCTGAAATAAGTACACGCGTTCCATGTGGAGCAATAGAAAGCCATTCTACATTCCAGCCTGAGGTAAATGCGCGATCCATAACATTTTTCATCCCATTACCTTTTTGTGTTTTATCTAAGGTGAAACCAATGCCATTATCTTCAATTGTTATTTGCCAAGTTTGATCACTCGTAAAAGCAATTGTAATATCACTACACTTGCTATGTTTTAAGGCATTATTAATACACTCTTTAAGTATTAAGAAAATATTTAAGATTTTCACTGGAGCAAATTCTACATCTTCCGCAATATTTTCAGAATAATTATATTTTATATCTGGATAATTTTGCATCAATCTTAGCATCCAAACTTTATAGCGATCTGCAAGTTGAGTAAAAAGTAAATATTCGTTTTTTAAAACCCAAATAGTATCACTCAATTGAGTAACCATGCTTCGTGCATTTTCATCAAGCTGAGTAATGATTGTTTCTTTATTTAAAATCCCTTCTTTAAGGTATTTTACATTCGATGTGATAGCGGCAGCATAAGAACCTAAGTTATCATGTAAATCTGCAGCGATGCGCTTACGCTCATTTTCTTCTGCCGCAATAATTGCCTCACTTGCAATTTTTTTCTGCTCTGTCATGATGGCTTCCATCTTTCTTTTTTGTACTAGTTGGTAATTGCGATAAAACATGAAAATGAGTAAAGCACATAAAATAAAAACGATAATTGTTCCGATTGTGAAATAGCGGCTACGAATAAGTTCATATTTTTGTTTAATGATGATATTTTCTTTTTTCTGTAATTCATATTTTGCACCTATTGCTGCAATAGCATCTTCTGAATTATTCTGATACAAGGTGTCTTTTAAATTAACTATATTCTCAAGAGCGTGAGAATATTCTTCATACTTTTTAGCTACTCTGTAATTTTCGCCCAGTGCAGAATAAAGGTAAATGAGCTTTGCAGTATTACCGAGCTCTTTCGCAATTGTTATCCCTTCTTGCGCAATTTCAATTCCTTTATTAGTTTGATTAATATTCGCATAAAATACAGAAAGTTGCGCCATGTCAGAAATAATAAAAAATTTATCTCCTATTTTTTCTCGAACTTCTAACGCTTCTTTTAAATCGTTTTCGGCTGCAACATATTCATGCTTATTGGCAAACATATCTGCACGTATGTTCAAGGCATTGGCTAACGAAGTAAGATTTTCCGTTTTCCTACTATATTTTAAACTGAGTTCTACAAAATATCGAGCAGAATCTGTTTTAAGCATATTGGCCAGACTAGCAGCATTGTTTGAAAACAAACTCGATTCATACTGCAGAATATTTTCATTATTGCTGTAATGAAATCCAGTATTTAGAAAACGTATGGCTTCATAATATTTACCTAGCTCCATGTTTGCCCATCCAAGAAAAGTATATGCTTTCACAGCATTTAATGTGTCCTTTTGTAATTCGGCAAGTTGCAAAAGATTAAAGGCATTCTCAATAGCTTCTTTGTTTTCATTATTTCTTATTAAGGCACCACATTGAGCAATGATAATCTCCATTCGGAGTTTTTCATTGTTCTTTAAGGAACTTATTTTGATCGATAAGCTATCTAAAATATGTATTGCATCTTCTGACCTACTTTTTTTCTGAAGATAAATACAATAATAAATTTTCACTTTAATTGATTCATCTGAACCCTCTTTACATAATTGGTCTGCAAGATGTATATAATGTAAAAGACTATCGGATGGTAAGGAATTAAATTCCGCACATAGATTAATTAATGTTTCTCTTTTTTCATTAAGGGATAGATTTTGTGAAATCTTGTTACGCAAACTATCTATTTTATGTGTTTGCGCTTTTGTTTTACTGCAAACAAATCCAACCAAAATGAAAAGGAATAATATTCTTATAGAATTTTTTAACAGCATAATGAGGTGATTCTTCTTTATTTTCTTAGAGATAAAGTACTCTTATTTATTAAGTATAAATATCCGTAATCTTTTTCAAAATTCAAAATCACTACTACAAATTGAGTAGTGCTATACTACAAATTGGGTATTTACTGCTAGCAAAAAAGCGAAAATCTTTGTAATGCTAAGAGAAAATATGAAATCATTTATTTCAGAGCGTGAAAAGAGTGCTTATCTGAAACTTGAATTTAAAACAATTAGCGCCACCAAATGTATTATCAAACCATATATAAAATGAAAAAAAATTCTACACTATTTCTGTTATTTATGTTCGCACTGAACATAGCAAGAGCAGAAACGGAACCAAACAATGTTTGGAACCAATCTAACCTAATAACATTAGGGACAACTGGAAGCGGAACCGCAGATCTTAATTATGATGAGGATTGGTGGCGTGTTTCAATTCCTCAAGATGGCAAACTTACTCTTGATTGGTCATCTACCAACGGGCAAAATGTTTATTGCCAGATTTATGATACACTTGGTACAACTGTACTTATTAGTAGTTATACTAACGGAACTTCAACAGAATTCGTAGATGGACTAGCAAAAGGTACTTATTATTTAAGATTTGTTGCTTACTATTCAACTGAATCAACTACCTATACTTTTGTGCCAACGTTTACCGCAGCATCAGTAGCAAATGATGTGTCTACAAATGAAACTTTTGCAACAGCATCTGTATTACCACTCAATGGAAATGTAACTGGACATATTGGATATCATTATAATTCATTAAGAGATGATAATGACTGGTGGAAAGTTACAGTAAATGTTGATGGTAGACTTGATTTTACTATCACTAGTATTAATGGGCAAAATGTTTATGCAGAATTATATGATGGCGATGGTTCAACTTTTCTCGTAGGAAGTTACACAACAGGAACAACTACATATTCTAAAGATGGATTAGCTCCAGGTGTTTATTACATTAATGTTCGTACTTATTACAATTATGAATTTGCGCCATACACATTAAGCAATACATTAACACCACCACCAAGTGCTACTGATGCTGTGGCAAATGAAACTCCTGCAACAGCATCTGTATTACCGTTGAATGGAAGTGTAACTGGTCATATCGGATTTCATTATAATGGCAATAGGGATAATCAAGATTGGTGGAAAGTAACAGTAAATGCAGATGGAAGATTAGACTATACAATTACATCTGATAATGGAAGCAATGTATATGCACAATTGTATGATGGCGATGCTACAACTTTCCTTACCGGAAGTTACACAACAGGAACAGCAACTTATTCAAAAGATGGACTCGCTCCTGGAGTATATTATATTTATGTACAAACATATTATGTCACAGAATTCGCATCTTATAGTCTTTCCAATATTCTAGTGCAGCCAACACAAGCAAATGATATTGGATCAAATGATGTTTTTACAAACGCTTTGACGCTAACTCTTAATGACTCAACAACTGGACATATCGGCTATCGCTACAATGGAAATATTGATGCAGTTGATTGGTACAAAATATCAACAACAAGCGATGGTCTTTTAAGTTGGACTATTACCAGCGCGAATGGACAAAATGTATATGCACAATTATATGATGGTGATGGTACAACTTTTCTTGCGGGAAATTACACTTCTGGAACAGCTACTTTTTCAAAAGATGGACTTGCTACAGGTACTTATTATTTGAGGCTACAAACGTTTTATGTAACTGAATTTGTACCCTATACATTAAGCAATACTTTAACAACAATTGCCTCTCCTAATGATGCAGAACCAAATAATACACGACCATTTGCAAGTGTGTTGGCAGTGAATACAACTGTTACTGGTCATATAGGATATCAATACAATGGCACCAGAGATAATTATGATTATTATACTGTAACATTACCTTCAGATGGAAAACTAACATGGACAATTACAAGTACTAATGGACAAAATGTATATGCCCAATTATTTGATAATGATGGTACAACATACTTAGCAGGTAGCTACACTACAAGTTCCAGTACCTTTTCAAAAGATGGTTTGGCAGCGGGCACTTATTACATGTTGATTCAAACATATTTTGGAAATGAGTTCGCACCTTATACACTTGTAAATACATTTACTCCCTTAAATTTTACAGTTGAAAATGCAGCCAGTAATAAGTATGCAGCCATTGGTACATTGTTGCCAGCAAACACACCAACAACAGGCCATGTAAATTATTATTACAATTTACAATCAGATACCGCAGATTGGTGGCAGATAGGTTATGATGGTAATGGCACTATGAATCTTACAATAGAGCAGGAGCCACATTCAGATGGATCATATAATAATTTAACCTACCAATTATATGCAGATACAACAGCAGCTCCAATTTTGAACAATTATTTTAGTGGTGCAAGCAATGTATTTAACCTTACCGGACTTGCAGTTGGCAAATACTATCTCCGTTTAGCAACATATTATAACTCTGAATTTGTTTCTTACAAACTCACTGCTGGCTATACTGAAAATTGTGCTAATGTTATAAGTATCGGTTCATCATCACAGTTGGCAGGTTGCCTAGGAACAATTACGTATAATATTACAGGGGGCTTAGCTCCTTACAGTGTACAATTATATAAAAGTGGTTTAGCATTTGGCGCTCCATTAACAGGAAACAACTCTGTTAACTTTACTGGACTTGGTATTGGAACATATAATGCAAAAGTTTATTCTTTTGGTGGTTCTGGATTATGTAATAATGCTTCAGCAAACACAACTTTTTCTTTACCTGTAGTTCCAACAATTACAGCAGGTAGCTCAACAACATTCTGTCAAGGTGGAAGTGTAACACTTACATCAAGTGCAGCAACATCTTACTTATGGAGTTCTGGTGCAACAACGCAAGCTATCTCTATAAATGCAAACGGAAATTATTCTGTAACAATTTCAAATGCTGCAGGATGTTCTAATACATCATTAGCAACATCAGTTACTGTTAATACATTACCATCAACACCAACAATTGCAGCGAGTGGTGCAACAACATTCTGTCAAGGAGGAAGTGTAACACTTACATCAAGTGCAGCAACTTCATATTTGTGGAGTACTGGTGCAACAACGCAAGCAATTTCTGCATCAATAAATGGAAGTTATGCTGTTACTGTTACGAATGCAAATAATTGTTCTGCAACATCAGGATCAACAACTGTTACTGTTAATGCATTACCAACAACACCAATAATTTCAACAAGCGGTGCAACAACATTTTGTCAAGGGGGAAGTGTAACACTTACATCAAGTGCAGCTACTTCTTATGCATGGAGCACAGGTGCAACAACGCAAGCAATATCTGCAAATGCAAATGGAAACTTTAGTGTTACAGTAACAAATGCAAATGGATGTTCTGCAAGTTCAGCAGCAACTTCAGTTACGGTGAATGCAAATCCAGTAGTTAGTTTATCAGCATTAGGATCTAAGTGTACAACAGATGCAGCGTTTGCATTAACAGGTGGATCACCAGCAGGAGGAACCTATAGTGGAACAGGAGTTAGTGGAGGACAATTTAATCCATCAACAGCAGGAGTTGGAACATTTGTAATCACGTATTCATTTACAAATACGAGTGGATGTTCGGCTAGTGCAACACAAAATATTTCTGTTACAAATTGTGGCGGATGTACACCAACAGTTTCAACAAGTGGCGTAGTATCATTTTGTCAAGGTGGAAGTGTAACGTTAACTGCATCATCAGGAATAAATTATTTATGGAGTAACGGTGCAACTACGCAAGCAATTACAGTTAATACAAACGGAAGTTATTCTGTTACAGTAACGAATGCGAATAATTGTACTGGCACTTCAGGATCAACAGTTGTAACAGTTAATGCATTGCCAACAACACCAATAATTTCAACAAGCGGTGCAACAACATTTTGTCAAGGCGGAAGTGTAACACTTACATCAAGTGTAGCAACTTCTTATGCATGGAGTACAGGTGCTACAACGCAAACAATTTCTGCATCAACAAATGGAAGTTATGCTGTTACTGTTACGAATGCTGCTGGATGTTCTGCTACTTCTTTAGCTACTACAGTAAATGTAACTGCAAATATTGTTGCAAGTATTTCTGGCAACACTTCAGTTTGTTTGGGAAGTGCTACAACATTACTTGCATCAGCAGGAAGTTCATTTACATGGAGTACTGGAGCAACGACGCAATCAATTAATGTAAGTCCTACAATTAATACAGTGTATTCCGTTACTGTAACATCTTCTGGTGGCTGCACGTCATCTGCTACAGCAACTGTAACAGTTTCAAATTGCGGAGGCTCGTATTGCAATGCAAATGGAATCAAGAAAAATAAAGGTTACATCTATAGAGTTAAGCTAAACAGTATTAATAATGCTAGTGGATGGAATGGTGGTTATGGAAATTTCTTAACCACATCAACATCGGTAGTAAAAGGTAGTTCATACGGCGTTTTAATTACTCCAGGTTATTCATCATGTTCTATCTCTTGTTTGTATACTCGTGTTTGGATTGATTGGAATCATGATGGTGACTTTAATGATCCAGGTGAATTAGTATTCGCTCCATCAGGATCAAGTTTCTTCCCGCGATATGGTTTAATTAATGTTCCTGCTTCTGCATTAAATGGTTCAACAAGAATGAGAGTTGCGATGCGATATGGAGCAGTACCAACACCATGTGGAACTTTCAATTTTGGAGAAGTAGAAGATTATACGATTACAGTTAATTCATCCAATACTAGACTTGATGATTTGCAAATTACAACTACTCAAAATAATACTGATGTTAATTTTGTTGTTTATCCAAATCCAGTTACTGATGTATTATCAATTCAATTGAAATATGCAGATGGTAATTTAATTAATGATCAAATTACACAAGTAGAAATATTGGATATGAGTGGAAAAATTATTCTACACACAATTTTACAATCATCAGAAAAACAAATTAATGTTTCTCAGTTACAAGCTGGAATTTATTTTGTTCGATTGATTGCTAATGGAGATAATGTGAATATAAATTCTAAACTTCAAAGAATAATCATCACTCATTAATTTATGGATTGATAATCATTTTTTTAATCTCGTCTGCAAGGAGTAATTGCAGACGAGATTTTTATTTATACAAAAAATAATAGCTAGTTTAAAATATCAAAAGTAGCAAAAGGAATTTCTACCGTTATTTCGTCTAATTCAAAATGGTTTACTACGGCTCTCGATGGACCGTGTTTGCACCACTCAATAAATTTATTTAGATTCTCCTTTTCACCACAAGCATTTATCAAAACTGATTGATCACTTTGATTTTTTACAAAACCCCTAATCGTTAATTCTAATGCTTTTTGTTTTGTATATTTTCGAAAAAAAACTCCTTGCACTTTTCCAAATACAATCATTCTAATACAACTATTTTTACTCTCAGAAACCATTACTTCGATTTAAATTCTGCTTTGCGTTTTTCTAAAAAAGCAGTTGCTCCCTCCTTGAAATCTTCTGTAGAAAAACATCTGCCAAATTGATTAATTTCAAGTTGAAATCCATCTTTATTTTTATCAAAAGAAGCGTTCACAGTATTAATTATTTCACTTACAGCAATAGGTGCTTGCATCATTATTTTGTTGAGTATCTCACGGCATTTATCCAAAAGTTGTTCTTGAGGTACTACATAATTTACTAAATGTAAACGGTAAGCTTCTTGTGCGTCGATCATATAAGCACTCATCAATAATTCCATTGCTTTTGCTTTCCCAATCAATTGCGGTAATCGTTGTGTTCCACCATATCCAGGTATTAATCCAAGCTTTACTTCTGGTTGTCCGAACTTTGCATTCTCAGCTGCAACACGCATGTGACATGCCATCGCAAGTTCACATCCTCCTCCTAATGCAAAACCATTTACCGCTGCAATCACAGGTTTTGAACATTGTTCTACAGCATTAAAAACTGCATGTCCATGTGCAGATAATTCAATTGCTTCAACAGTTGTGTATTCAGCAAATTCACTAATATCGGCTCCTGCAATAAATGCTTTAGTTCCTGATCCTGTAAGAATAATCGAACGTACACTTGCATCTTTTTCTGCTGCTGCAAATGCAAGCCCAACTTCAGCTATTGTTTCTTTATTTAAGGCATTCAATTTATCAGGACGATTAATCGTAATTAATAAAATGCCGTTATTATTTTCAGTAATTATATTTTGATATGTCATTTTTAATGAGGGGACTATTATTTAAAAATTACGATTTGTTTCAACCCATTGTGTGATGTAAGCGATAATTACTTTCGTATCAGTTCCTGGCGGGAATAATTGGCCACAACCTAAGGCTTGTAGTTTTTTCATATCAACATCTGGAATAATTCCTCCACCAGTAAGTAAGATATCATCTAGTTTTTTTGCCTTCATCATTTCAAGAATACGAGGAAAAACGGTCATGTGTGCACCTGAAAGGATGCTTACACCGATTACGTCTACATCTTCTTGCAATGCAGCGTTTACGACCATTTCTGGAGTCTGTCGCAAGCCAGTATAAATAACTTCCATACCGGCATCTCTAAGAAATGAAGCGATTACTTTAGCACCGCGATCATGACCATCTAGGCCAACTTTTGCAATGAGAACTCTGATAGGGCGATTCATTGTACAAAAATGGAAAAATTAATGAAGCGAAGTACTTAAATTATGCATTAGAGATTGAAAACTAGTAAATATTTGAAGGTCAGAAATGCTGTATAGCTAAATTTATTTATTGTTTTTCATCAACATTACAAAAAAAGTAGTCCCTAATCCTATTTCAGTTTTAAATGTAATGGAACCATTCATTGCCTCTAACATGTTTTTTACCATTGCTAATCCAAGTCCTGTACCACCGGTTTTAGTGGTAAAATTCGGATCAAAAATTTTATCGATTTGATCGTTGGCAATGCCGTCGCCATTATCAGTAATTGCAATTTTGTACTTGTTGTTATCAGATGTTACAATAATATTTATCTTACCATCTTTATTTTGCGGAATAGCTTGAACCGCATTTTTCAAAAGATTTGAAAAGATTCTTAGTAGTTGATCTTTATCAGCAGTAACATAAAGTGTCTCTTCCGATTTTGGAAATAAAATTTCAACTTTTTCTGTTTCATTATATAAGTCAACTGTTCTCTCTAAAATAGATGTTAAATTAACGCTAGTATATTCTGGCTTAGGCATTTTTGCAAAATTGCTAAACTCGGTAGCGATGTTTGATAAAGTATCAATTTGTTCAATGAGTGTTGTACAAATGCGTTGTAACATTTCATCTTTATTCGGACGATCATCTAACCATGCACGTTGCAAATGTTGTACGCCTAACTTCATTGGTGTCAGTGGATTTTTAATTTCATGTGCCACTTGTTTTGCCATCTCTCTCCACGCACTTTCTCTCTCTGATTTAGCCAAAAGTTCTGCACTATTTTGCAGTTCTAAAAGCATTCGATTATACTCATTGATTAACGCACCAATTTCATCTTTTTGTTTCCACTTGATGGGCTCGTTAACCGTTCCGAGTTTTGTTCGCTTAATACTTTGTTGAATAATACGCAATGGTTCTGTAATTCGATTAGAGATAATAAATGCAAGTAAAATAGCAACGCTAAAAAGAAGTACGTAAATATTTATTAACGCAACAAGAAAAGTGCTAATGTCATGTTTCAACTCTGTTTCACGAGCAAAGTAAGGGAGATTTAAATATCCTATAATTTTATTGTCGCTGTTGCGGATGGGTTCATAAGCAGCAATGTAAGAAAGCTTACCGATGTTTTCTGTTTGTATAAATAATGCTTTCTGGTTTGTTGTTAGTCGTTGAAAAGCTTCTCTATTAATAAATGGTGCAATTAATTCTTGCTCGTAAATTTTTGATTGCGATGAATAAAGCAACATCCCATCAATAGAATAAATATTAAAATCAACCGCTAAAGTACTTGATAGTTGAGAAAACGAATAAACTAAATCATCACTCAAAAGTTTCCCTAAATTATTTCTATTTCCTAATTCATTTTGAACGAGTACTAATACATTATTTATCTTTTCCTTAATATGCATGTTTTGAGCTTGTGCATAATTGTTATAGATGTAAGTAACGGTTGAAGCTCCAATCAAAACTAGTGTAGCAACAACTATTGAAACAACGGTTAATTGAATTCTACTTTTGAAATTTACCTCTAAGTGGAAACCACTACGAATCCATCTAACAAAAAGGTATATGATTAAAAACAATAAACTGAAACACGTAAATATGTAGGAGAACAATGTTATAAAAACTAATGTCCCTTGTGAAGGAATGCTCACAATAATTAATCCTGATTTACCAAATCGATAAAATAAATGTGAGTAGTTTTCGAATGTTGTAAATCGCATTCCATTGAGTCCTCGAAAATATTCTTCATACGGTGCATCTGTAAGGTAATAGTTGTAATTGCCAATTTGAGATATTAACTTTCCTTGTTGATATCGAGCGTACGAATAATTACTTACGTCCCTTTGCGAAACTACTTTGTTACTTAATAATAATTCTGGAAAACCATTTTCTTCTCGTGTAAAGCGAGAGTTTAATTCAATGATAATCTTTCCCGATATCTTGTTGTCATCTTTAATATTAATTTTTCCGAGATATGATATTCGTCCAGAAGAATTTGGTACAAAATAAAAATTATTACTATACGTTGACCTAGCAATTTCTTTTATGTTTTTATCAATTTCATCAATATTCCAACTTGGATCGCCTACTTTGTTAATTGGAATATCATTGTTTGTAAAATATTTGAAACTAATTTCATAGCGACTTAAATATCCATGAAAATATTGCCGTACTAGCTTTTGATTTAGTTCATCCAGCAATGAAGGATTTGAAATAATTGTTTGTGGTGTTAATTTGAAAAAATTTTGTAACGTAGGATCAACTTGGATTCTAGTTTCAATATCTTCGAATAAATATTCAGCTACTATGTCTTGTTCATTTTCAAGTTTGGTTGCATATAGCTCTCTTTTCTCCTGTTCTTTTGTGATATTAAATGAATAGATAATCTGTGCGGCATAGATCGAGAATCCTAGTATCACTAAAATGGTTCTTGAGAAGGAAAACAATCTACGATCTGTTCCGCGGATATAACTAATGAAAAGTATTAATGAATTTGCCAGAAGAAAGGCACTCACACCATACGCACTAAAAAGCTCTGTGTCTCTTAATAGCAATAGCATTGTTAAAAATATTCCCTGCGACAATAAAAAAAGTATACTTATATGACTAATTTTAAAATTGGTTTTTTTAATAAATTGCACTCCACTATCACACATCAAATAAAGTGTTAGAAGTAAAATTCCAATCACTAACATTCCTACTAAACTATAGCCATCTAACTCAAATACATTGGCAATGTTAAAAGAGATTTGGGAGTTGATAATTAATCCACTCAATAAATAATTTATTAATACAGAAAATAGAAATGTCGACATGAAGATGCCCACTACCATCAATGACCATTTTCCAGTACTTGTTGATTTAATTTTTAATTCTTGATTACGGTAATAATTGTATAAAAAAATAACGAACAGGCAAAACACAGATGCTGTTAATAGTAAATCACCAAGTGAATTAAGTGAGAAGGAACTTGCATAATATTTAGGACTAAATAAATCACTTTCATAAATTGCAGATGGAAAGTGATATCGAACCATGATATACCGAATTATCAATAAAATAAGTAGTAATGGAAATCCAAATTTTGATTTTGACTTACCAAAATGAATCAACATATCTAACGCTAAAAGCAAAAATAGAAATACTCCAATACAATATAGCAGAGGTACTGCGCCTGATGAAGGAATTGTATTTAAGTCTGGCGAAAATAAAAGTGAAAACAAATAATGATTTTGATTATCAGTAATCGCCCAAGTTCCCGCTACTGCTTTGACTAATAATTTTGCATCATTGGGAAGGGATAATTCTGAATTAAATGAATTTACTAAATATTTATTTTGAAGAATGTATTGTTGTTGAATAGGTATAATGCCTACTAGAACTCTTGTATTATATTTTCGCAACAATACATAGTACCATCCATTGCTAATAAAATTTATTTCTCCCGACTTTAAATAGTTTACGATTGTCGAATCAATATGTGTTTTATTATCCGACCAAAAGCGCAAAGTACCCTCATCAAATAGGTAATACATACTTCCTGTTGGAGTCTTTGCAGAATTGAGTTTTGAAGCAAGGATACGTTCTGTCATCCACGTTTTCGCAAGCGCAGGCTCTAGTTGATTCATTACCACATTCAATTCTTGAATTTGATTCTGCAATATCGACTGTGACTGTTCTGCTAATTGTGCAAAGCGTAGGGCATGACGTTCTTGTCGGTCTCTTATAAATGAAGCAGAACCTATGGCAAGAAGTGCAATGGCGAATAGCCATAAAATACGAAGTCGAAAGTGCATGTCATTTCAAAGGTAAAGCTTGCACCAATTCATGAGAAGTAATTTTAGCATACTTTTCAACGTATTAATGTTGGATTTAAACTGTTAAATATTCATCAAAAAATAAAGATTTTTCAGTTACTTTTGTATGATGATAAAGGCAACCGTTAATAATGGTACAAGTATTCAATTAGAGAATAAAAACAAATCTTATTTTCTTAATGGAGAGGAAATAGTATTTGACTTGAAAAAGTTGAAGTCGGGTACTTACCATGTTTTACACAATAATAAATCATATACTATTGAAGTTTTAGAATCTAATAAAGTTACAAAAACGCATGTTATAAGAATCAACGGAAAGTCATTCGATGTACAATTACGTGATCGCTACGATGAGTTATTGCATGAATTGGGATTAGATACTACTACATCACAAAAAATTGCAGATCTTAAAGCACCAATGCCAGGACTTGTTGTTGACATTCCTGTTAGTATTGGTCAAGTTGTAAAGAAAGGAGAAACGTTGTTGATTTTAGAAGCGATGAAAATGGAAAATACATTGAAGGCTATTGCTGATGTAACCATAACTAAGATTGTGGTGAAGAAAGGACAAGCAGTTGATAAGAATGAAGTGCTAATCCAATTGAGTTAATAAATGCTTACATTTTTTAATAACAAACTAAAACAATGAATCACGAACACAACAGAAGATCATTTCTTCGAACAGCAAGTTTTGCAACTGCAGGAGCAATTGTATTAAGCGGAAGCAAATTTGTTTTAGCAAAAGAATTATTGAATGATGGTCAACTATTTTCATTAGCACCATTGCCTTATGCCTTTAATGCATTAGAGCCGCACATCGATGCTATGACGATGGAAATACATCATGATCGACACCATAAGGCGTATGTTGATAATTTAAATAAAGCGGTTACTGAAAATAAAATTACAGAGACATCACTTGAAAAAATATTAGCAATGGTTTCTACGTTACCTATGGCAATTCGTAACAATGGAGGTGGTCATTATAATCATACGATGTTTTGGCAGATGATGAAACCAAATGCAGGTGGAATTCCTACAGGAAAAGTTGCAGATGCAATCATCGGAACATTCGGTAGTTTGGAAACTTTTAAAACGAAATTTTCGGAAGCAGGAAAAACACGTTTTGGTTCTGGATGGGCTTGGTTGATAAAAGATAAAGATGGTAAATTACAAATTACATCTACAGCAAATCAAGATAATCCTTTAATGGATATTGCAGAAATAAAAGGTACACCACTACTTTGTTTAGATGTTTGGGAACATGCATATTATTTAAAATATCAAAACAAACGAGTCGATTATATTGCTGCTTTTTGGAATGTTGTTAATTGGGATGAAGTTGCAAAGAGACTATGAAGTACAGAAACTCGTTAACTCGTTTCAGACTTCATAATATATACTAGTAGCTCGTTTCAAACTACGTTGTATAAGTTTTTAAATGCAAAAGGCGATCTTAATAGATCGCCTTTTGCATTTAAAATAAATTAAATATTATACTAATGTAATATCGAATTGAACGAGGTCAACAAATTCAAGAACGCGTTCTTCAACTTCTTTATCCGTTAAGTTAATTACTCTTTCTAAACCAAATTTTTCAACACAAAAAGATGCCATTGCAGAACCATAAATAACACCACGCTTCATGCTTTCGAAAGAGATATCACGAACGCTACTTAAGTAACCAATAAATCCACCTGCGAAAGTATCACCAGCACCTGTTGGGTCAAAAACATCCTCTAATGGTAATGCTGGAGCAAAGAAAACTTGATCTTCATGAAATAAAAGCGCACCATGTTCTCCTTTTTTAATGATCAAATATTTTGGACCCATTTTAAGAATTTTTCTCGCAGCTTTAACAAGGGAATAATCTCCAGTAAGTTGACGAGCTTCAGCATCATTTATGGTAAGTACATCAACCATGCTGATTGTTTTTAGAAGATCGTCCATTGCGATTTCCATCCAAAAATTCATAGTGTCCATCACAATTAGTTTCGGACGATTTTTCATACGCTCAATAACCATCATCTGAATACTCGGCATAAGGTTCCCGAGCATGAGGAACTCACAATCTTGAAAAGCTTCAGGAATGATTGGATCGAAAGTGCTTAAAACGTTGAGTTGCGTATCGATTGTGTCACGTGAATTCATGTCCTCGTGGTACTTCCCCGACCAAAAGAATGTTTTTTCCCCTTTTTTTATCTGAAGACCTTCCGTATGGATGCCTTTTTCTTCAAATGTTTTGATCATTTCAGATGGGAAGTCTTCCCCAACTACTGATACAAGGTTAATATCTTTTTTGAAATAAGAGGCTGATATTGAGGCATAAGTAGCTGCTCCGCCAATTATTTTATCCGTTTTACCGAAGGGGGTTTCGATGGCATCAAAGGCGACCGTACCAATTACAAGAAGACTCATGAGGTGATTTTCTATATTTTCCTTGCAAAGATATTTGTAAATCCGTTCTGTTATCTTACTTTTGCAGCCCGATACAATAAAAAGCTTGTTGAAAAGTAAGTATTTATAAATCGGTTGCTCAAAAGGCAAAATGTTCTTCTCTTTTTGATCCCTACACGTGTTTTAGTTATGAAGTAAAGTAAAATGTCTACTTCGTAATGGCTTGAGTTCGTTGGACAATCTTCTCCTTGTGAAAAGCAAAGAGAAGGTTATTCCTTCTTAGCTCAGCTGGTTAGAGCACATGACTGTTAATCATGGGGTCCCTGGTTCGAGTCCAGGAGAGGGAGCGTCATTATCA
>JBBRAW010000034.1:0-29065 GCA_038206385.1 Bacteroidia bacterium
TTCTCAATCTTATATACTTGTACAGAAGTTGAATTTTTAGCGTACTTAATTTGCCTGATTTTGTACATTTTCACCGATTAGGTCAGCAAAATACGAAAAATTAAAAGCTAACTATCATATTCTCTATTTGTTACGATTTTGGATTTTAAGTAACGGACAAGTCAGGAATATTTTTTATTTTATCGTTTCCTGTAAGTGTATAATTTAAAACATCATTTGCTGGGTTTGGCCAAATGGAGAGTGTGCTATTTGCTTGATAAATTTCGTTTACACTGGTAATATTTGCAACAGTAGTATCAGCAAAACACACAAACCATAAATCCCCACCACCACTTGAATCTTCTGTTTTATCGCCTCCTATTCCGCTGTTTCCAGTACCAAAAATACTTGAAACAACCGTGCCTCCAACTACATAAATTCCAGTATCCATTTCTGCTAACGACTCCACATAATTATTGCCTAAACAACCAAAGCGCTTATCCCATTGCTTGATGCCATTTTGATCTATTTTTATTAACCAATAATCTATTGGTCCCCTTGCAGATTCTGTTACATCACCACAAGCAGCACCTTTAATACTTGTCGCTAATAAAAACCCTCCATCACTTGTATTAATTATTAAGTGATTTGCAGATTCTTTACCGTAACCAAAATTGGTTGTACTGGAGGTTGTTCTAAAACAGGAACCAAAGCGTTTATCCCATAATTTTGTTCCTAAACTATCAATTTTCACAACCCATATTGAAGTATCATTGTATCCTGTTTGACTAATATCAAAACCTTGCGGTGATGTAGTCCAACCATACAATAAATAGCCTCCATCGTTTGTGGAAATAATGTCTGTTATTCCTTCATACGAACTCCCTCCATAATTTTTCTGCCATTGTATATTACCTAAAGTATCGGTTGAAACTAAACCATAATCACTTGGTCCATGTGAGCCCATTGTTTTATTACAAACAATAACTGAATCCGAATAACCTCCCATAAGTAGACTGTTGGGCTTACTTTTAAATAACGAATGATTAACCTCACTTGGAAAATAAAAAGACCAATTAAATGCTTTTGTTTTCGTATTAATTTTAAAGATTACAGCACTTGGATAATTCATACCTTGATAACAAGAGGGAGGGAAAAAGTTGCCGTATTGTGGTTGAGACCCTGTAACTCCACCACTACAAGACATGTAAATATTGTCATCATTCAAAATCATGTCGTTATATAAAAATCCCGTCCCCTGTGAAAAATATCTTTTATTCCATAATTTATTACCGAGAGAATCAATGTTTAAAATCCATATTCCAGATCCATTTACAGTAGCAGGATAGGTGTATGGATCAGTAAGGTCACCTGTTGAATCTGTTGGCCAAATACTACAACCTAATAAGTAGGAATTTGAATTTTGTTGTGCAAAACCAAACACATTTGTTCCAATAATTTTTACTCTACCACCATAGGTTTTATCCCATAATTTATTTCCATTTTTATCCATAGTGAATACCCAAGTTCCATGACGTGAACCAGAGCAATAAATCGTATCAGTCCTACTTGCTGTTTTATCAAATCCAGCATCGGATCCACTTATACATGCCACCATTATTTTTTTTGATGGAGTGATAAGCATGTTTGCAATATTAAAATCCTCTGAATTTCCTCCAATTGTTTTATCCCAAAGCTTAACAATTGGTTGAGCAATTGTTAAAAAAGGGAAAAAGGATGCTGCAATTAGCAGCATCCTTAATTTATTTTTAGCACCCATGAAATTATTGCTTAATTAATTTACTGCTATAAATTGTTCCATCTTGAGAAGTTATTTTTAATAAATAACATCCTTTGGAAAGTTTCTTAACCAACATGAAATTGGTGACTGGTGACTGAAAGTTTTCATAGTAAATAAATTTTATAAGGTTAGAATGAAATTTCAAACAAAAACTAAAGAGATTACTAATACTTTGGTGAATGTAAATAAAAATCTGACAAAAAAGCAAATTTTGGAAAAATTAAATTTTAGCCGATTGCATAAATTCTTAAAAGGTATAATTGTCAAAATAGTTGGTGAAAATAGTATGCAACTACTGAAAAACTATTTAAGAAATTGGTAGCGATATTACACTAGCTTATTTTTCACCAAATACTCTGCAATCTGAACTGCATTTGTGGCAGCACCTTTGCGAAGGTTATCAGCAACGATCCACATGTTTAATGTATTCGCTTGGCTTTCATCTCTGCGTAAGCGACCAACAAAAACTTCATCACGACCTTCTGCATGAATAGGCATTGGATAAATAGATTTTGAAGGTTCATCTTGCACAATAATTCCTGAAGAACTTTTTAAAATATCTTTTACTTCTTCAAGTTTATACTCATTTTGAAACTCCACATTTACTGCTTCTGAATGTCCGCCAATTACTGGAACACGAACCGTTGTTGCCGTAACTTTGATAGTATCATCGCCCATTATTTTACACGTTTCATGTACCATCTTCATTTCTTCTTTGGTATAACCATTCTCTAGAAACGAATCTATTTGTGGTAAGATATTTAAATCAATTGGATGTGCATAAACACGATCAACAGCAGTATCATTTCTTTCAGCCATAAGTTGTGCAACACCTTTTGCTCCAGTGCCACTTACCGATTGATATGTTGAAACAACAACACGCTTAATTTTAAATTTTTTATGCAGTGGATTTAAAACTAAAACCATTTGAATAGTGGAGCAATTAGGATTTGCAATAATCTTATCTTCTTTCGTTAATACATGCGCATTGATTTCGGGAACCACTAATTTTTTTGTTGGATCCATTCTCCATGCAGAAGAATTATCAATTACTGTTGTTCCTGCAGCTGCAAATTTTGGAGCCCAATCTAAAGAGGTTTGTCCGCCCGCAGAAAAAATTGCGATATCTGCTTTAGCATTTACTGCATCTTGTAATCCTATTACTTTATATGATTTTCCTTTATAAATAACTTCTTTGCCTATTGATTTTTCGGATGCTACTGGAATTAGTTCTGTGAGTGGAAAATTTCTTTCTGCAAGAATTTCCATCATTTTAGAACCTACTAAACCTGTTGCGCCTACGACTGCTATTTTCATAACGATAAATATAAACTAATTTGAATCACCTTCATACGATGCATTTTTTGAATCGTTACCAAATCAAAAAATTTGAGATTGCAAAGAAATAATTATATTCGCATTAATTAACGTCAAAAATAAATTTTATACCATGAAAAAAATTCTCATGGTGACCGTGCTGACGTATTTTTTAAACATAAACATGTTACAGGCACAGGTCACCGAAAACTTCAATGATGGCGATTTTATCGCAAACCCTGCATGGACAGGCGATGGTACTCAGTTTACCATTAACAGTGGGCAATTGCAACTCAACAGCAGTGGCATCGACTCCTCCCACCTCGTTACTAATTACAATTACCTGGGTGGTAATTACGAATGGGACTTCTGGCTAAAGCAGAATTTCTCGCCGTCATCTTCTAATTATGGAAGAATTTATCTCAGCAGTAATCAAGCAGATTTAGAAGGTTCGCTTCAAGGCTATTTCCTTCAATTTGGAGAGAGCGGAAGTAATGATGCAGTTGAATTGTTCAGGCAAGATGGATTCGCTATTAGCAGCGTTGGCAGAGGCATCAATGGTCAAATTGCAAATGGTTTCAATTGTAGCATGAAAGTGATTCGTGATACGTTAGGTAGATGGATTATTTCCAGCAATTATTTGGGAGGAACAATTTTAACGCGAGAGATAAGTGGAACCGACAACAACTATTTGCCAGGAGGTTGGTTTGGATTTCGATGCAATTATACATCGAGTAATGCCACAAAATTTTATCTTGATGATATTTTTATTGGTAAAGAAATTTTAGATACTCTTCCACCAAAAATTAGTGGCGTAACTGTTCTTGATAGTTTGCACTTCGATATCCATTTTAATGAAATATTAAATTCGACGAGTGCGAATACACTTACTCATTATCAACTTTTTCCTAGTGGTGGAAATCCGTTGAGTGTTGTTATTGATAGTGTTGATCCATCGAAAATACATTTAACGTTGTTTAATAATTTATCAATTGGCATCACTTATTCCTTAATAGTAAATACGGTAGTTGATTTATCGGGTAACATTAGCATTAATGATTCCATAGACTTTACATTTATTGAAACAAAAGAAGTCGTTCCTGGTGATATTGTCATCACAGAGATTATGGCAAATCCTACGGATGCCCCCTCGTTACCAAATGCAGAATATATAGAAATTTATAATAGAAGTGATAATTATTTATCTACCAAAGATTGGAAAATTTATGATGCATCAACCTCTGTAATTTTGCCTGATGATACGTTGGCGCCAAAATCATATCGAGCATATTGTACGTCTGCAAATCTATTGTTGTTTCAACAAATAGCCATCACAAATATGAAAGGATTAAGTTCACTTCCAAGTTTAAATAACGATGGAGATAATATTGGTATAAAAGATAAAAACGGTAATGTTCTTGATCAGTTAAATTATAATTTGAGTTATTATCATAACGATTTAAAATCATCTGGCGGTTGGTCGCTGGAGAGGGTTGATAAAAATTTCCTCTGTGCCAACATTAACAATTGGATTGCAAGTTCGAATTCGTCAGGTGGAACTCCTGGAATAAAAAATAGTATTGAAAAATTATTTATTGATAATGTATCTCCTTATCTAATTCATGTTACAGTTTTAGATTCAGTTACTATTCGTTTGCATTTTAGTGAAGCAGTTGATACCACATCGGCGAAGTTGTCTAATAATTTTAATATTGATAAAAACATTGGAACACCGCAATATTCATACTGCGAATATGCTGATGCATCAGTAATACGCTTGAAGTTACAAAAGCAATTAGTGAGAAGTACAATTTATGAGGTAACTGTAAAAAAAGATTTGAGAGATTGCGCTGGAAATCTAACAGCAAAATATTTGTCTGCAAGTTTTGGGACACCCGATTCTGTGACTGAAAATGATGTTGTTATTAATGAAATATTGTTCAATCCGAAACCTGATGGTAGTGATTATGTGGAGCTATATAATCGTTCTACAAAAGTGATTGATTTACATTCATTAAAAATTGCAAATGCAGATCCAATCACGGGAACTATTGGAAGTATTTATAACATCAGCGCTGATAGCAGATTGCTTATTCCAAATCAGTATATTGTTTTAACTGAAAACGATATTGCTATCAAAAATACATTTTATGTTACAGATCCGAGAACCCTTTTTGATTGTTCACTTCCCTCCTACAATGATGATGAAGGTGTTGTTGTGTTATTAAATTCAACATTGATAGCGATTGACAATTTCCATTATACCGACAAATTACATTTTGCATTGCTTACGGATGTTGAAGGCGTGTCATTAGAGCGATTAAACCCTAATCGTAAATCGAATGAAAACAGCAATTGGCATAGTGCTTCGTCGGCATCTGGTTTTGGTACACCAGGAAATAAAAATTCGCAATATTTTGAAGGATCGGAAACGCTATCCTTATTGACTGTTGAACCAGAATTGTTTTCTCCCGATAATGATGGAAACAAAGACAATGTTTCTTTCAACGTGAAAGTGGATAAAGCTGGATATTATGCGAGTGTAATAATTTTTAATTCGGAAGGAGTAAAAATTAAATCGCTTACTACAAACGAATTACTCGGAAACAATGCGATCTGGACATGGAATGGTATCGACGATAATAATGCGCTTTCACCTATGGGAATTTACATTGTTTACCTCGAAATGATTCATCCAAATGGGGAAGTTTTACATGACAAAAAACCATTTGTTTTGGCTCATAAAATATAAGCACGAGAAAACGAGATTTTTACGAACAATAAAGATCTCGTTTTTTTTCACCTTCGAAATTGATATATCCACCATCATAAATTAAAAGAAAGTAAATAAAATTTGCATATTTGAAATGGGACTTTTACCTTTATTCGTAAATAAAAAAATCTCTCATGAACAAACTACTACTATTAATTGGTTTGATTTTTATTATTCAGCGCAGTGAAGCTCAAAACTCATTAGACGTTGGTTTTGCAAGTGGAGTCACAAATTATTTTGGGGATTTAGGGAACGACGAATTTTTTCAAGGAAGTTCTATTCGTCCTGGAATAGCCGTGACACTTCGAAATTTTATTTCTCCTAATCCTGTTTCTGGGAAGAAGTATTCCGCATTTAATATTGAAGCTCGCGCAAGTTGGCATCGCATCGGTTATGATGAAACAAAATCAGTAAACGGAAAAAGTGGTGGAGAATTACGAAATTACGGACGAGGATTAAATTTTAGAACTGACATCTTCGGCGTATCAACACATTTGAGTTATACTTATTATCCTAATCGTCGTTTACCATTGTACAAGCAAAGTGTTGCGCTATTTGTTTTTACTGGTGTTGGTGTGTTTTATGGTCGTCCGAAGGCTGATTTATTTCGTGGTTCGATAGATATGAAAAACAGATATTATTTTTGGTCGGATGGAACTGTGCGTGATGCGGATCAATCAACTGGAGAAGGTAATGTTATTGAGAAAGATGGCAAATATGAAACTGATTTAATTGATTGGCATACGGAAGGGCAAGGAGCTGTTTCAGATGCTAAATCGAACAATAAGTTATACACTCCTTGGCATATTGGATTTCCAATTGGTGGAGGTTTTAGATATGGTGTTAATAAAGCAGTAACTTTTTCTATTGAGTTTGGATATTATAAATTCCTTACAGATTATTTAGATGATGTTAGCGGTTCGTTTGCTACCTATAAACAAATTGAACAACGCTATCCGAACAATCCACAACAACAAGAAATTGCGAAATATATTTCTGATCCAACGGGCAAAGGAACGAACGGTGAAGTTGGTCCTGCAACAAGTAGAAGAGGCAATCCAAAATTGAAAGATTCTTATAGCTTTATCAATATGGAAATTGCTTATAAGTTTAATTGGAATCCTAAAAAATTAACAGCAATGTTTGCTAAGCGATAAGATTCGAAATAAATAAAAATGGTTAGTAGAAAATTTTTTTAAATTAGTCACATCATTGACTAATTTAATTGTTGGAACTATAAACGTTATAATTGATTCTAATATTTATATCATTCGCTTGTTTTGAAGAAATTACAATTGTCTTTTCTTGAAGGAAACTTTGTTTCATCATTCTGCTAATTGCATCACTAAAAAAAATCCTATCAATTTTTTTTATTTAGAAGGTCTCATTAGAAAAACTATGTGCATTTTGTTGGTACTTCAACTAATAAAAAGAGAAGTAGATCTAATAAATTATTAGAATACATTTTCATTCTAGTTTTAAAATTGAAATTTTTATTTGATCACAAATGCTGTACAAGTATTTTATTGTTTGATAGCATTTTATTTTCATTTATAATTTGAACTATATAAATACCATTTGCCCAATTCTTACAATCTATTTTGGTTTCGATTGCGTTCATGTTTGCATCTACATTATAAATAAAACGACCTTGAATATCTCTAACTACAATTTGAGTTTTACCGCTTTTTTTTGGATTCAGTACATTAAAAAAGTCATTAGCTGGATTTGGATAAATTGATATTGGTTGAGTCGTTGAGTTTTCGCTAATACCAACATTTGTACTGTATAGATTTGTTTCCCAAATGCCACGACCATAAGTAGCAATGCGCAATTTATTAGCTGGAGAATATATTGCAAAATCTGTTACAGTTACGGCAGGTAAACCATTGTTGTATGCCACCCAATTGGCGAGTGAATCATTTTTATAATAAACACCTAAATCAGTACCTACATAAATTCCATTGGCACTTGATGGCTCATAAAAAAGACAATTAGCTGGAACATTAGGAAGCGTCCCACTAACATTTTGAAAAGTAATTCCTCCATCACTACTTTTAAAAACTTTGCTTCCAAAACCTGCTCTACTCACCCAAAGCGTATTAGGTTGAGATGGGTGAACAAGAATGGCAGTAATTCGATTTGTTCCGGCAAGTGTGGTAGAATTCCAAGTAGCACCGGCGTTTGATGTAAAATACAAAACATTGCCACTACTTGTATAAATAAATTGAGAATCAGAAGGTGCGATGGCAATTGCTTGCAATGTGTTTCCTGAACTTCCTGTTAATAAATTATTACTTATCGCAGTCCAAGAATCACCACGATTAGTTGATTTATAAACATCGCTATAACCAGCAAAAATAGTTGTTGAATTTTGTGGATTCAAGGAATATGGCGTTACCCAATCACCAACATAATTATTTCCAAAATTATCTTTCGGTGTAATATCATGATATACATCTAAAGTCCATTGATCCAAAGAGCGGTATAATTTTCCAAAAGTATAAGTAGTATAAATTGTATTATCATTATTGGGATCTACCGCTGTTTCCATTGCATCTCCACCGTTTGTTGAAAGCCAATTACCTGTAGAAACACGCTTTCTTCCACCATTATCTTGAGTTCCTCCAATTACAAAATCTGAATTCGTTTGAGAATTTGCAACAGAATAAAATTGTGTAATGATAAGATGGTTTGATAATTCTTGCCATGTATTTGAATTCGTGTTTAATTTATAAAGGCCTCCATCATTATTAAAATAAATAGTATTAGGGGTTAAAGGGTTGAATGCAATATTATGTAGATCAGCATGAACTTCTGGCAGAGGTGGTGAATTGTACCAAATAGTAATATTCGTCCACGTTGCTCCTGCATCAGTTGATTTTGCAACATCAACATTACCACAATACATTTCAGTAGCATTAATCGGAGATATAAAAAAGGCTCCATTCCCTGGTGCATTCGATGATTTTAAATTAAATGTACTTCCAGAATTAGAAGATCTATAAACTTGATTATTCACTGAACAATAAACAGCAACAACATTTGGATTTGCCGGAGTAACTGCAAGCTTTAGAAAATTATAATTCGTATTAAAATTTGTAATTTTAGTAAATGAAGTGGCCGAATTACTCGAATAATAAATTTCACTTGATCCCCAATAATTATCGACGCTTATATAAAGTTCAGAACTAGATCCAGGCTTAAATTTTATGTCATTAATTGATCCAGCATAAATGAGATTAAAAGTTGATCCACTATTTATTGATTTGTATAATCCAGCAGTGCTCGCAACATAAATAATTGATGAATTACCTGGCTCAAATTCCATTTTATAAATTGCATTTTGAGCCGACAATTGCCATACCAATCCAGTAGGATTCCATGTTAATCCTCCATCAATACTTTTATAGACTCCTGCGTTATAATTCCACCAACCAACAGCATCTCCTGAAGAAACATAAAGCGTGTTTGGATTATTAGGATCAACTAATATTGACCCTGCGCTAACGAATGGAAGTTGATCCCCTAATGGAATATAATTTAAACCTCCATTAGTTGTTTTCCATAATCCACCATTGGGAGATCCAACATAGAAAATATTTGTGTCAGTAGGATGAAAAGCAATACACGTAGTTCTACCCATTCCTGAATATCCGCCTGTACTTGTTGTTTGTGAAATGTTTGTCCATGAAGAGGTAGCTAATTTTAATACTGATGATTCTAATTCTCTTGCTTTAAATGCTGAATATAAAAATGCAGCTGAGGGATATTTTCCATCAGAAAAAACGCGATCACGCCAAAAGAATTCCCATCGTTTATATTCAGAGAACTCTTCAATTTCTTTCGCTGCTGCTGCCTTTTCTTTAACTCCAATGGCTTCTTTTTTTAATTCATCGAGACTATAACGGAAATGTCGATTCATCTTTCTTTGAGCCTTAAAAAAGTTGCTCTCTTTGGTGTATGGTAAAAAATCGGGTTTTGATTCTTGAGCAAATAAATTAAATGAGCAGAAGAAGAATACAATTGCAATTAACGTGTTTTTCATATCAAAAAATCTTAATTTTTTTTATCACTAGCGAATTTCGAGAATGTTTTAGTACTTTCCTAGTGTTTACTTTTAAATACTTTTCTTGATACATCAAATTAAGTATTTTATAACCACACAAAATTGCCTATTAAAAAATTTTATGAAAGTAGAAGTGTTGATTCTGAGCAAAATTCTCTAACAAAAAAATAGATGATAATTACAAGTTGAAATATAAATATGCTTAAAATGTGCTTATGTTTTCTATAAAAAAAACTACAACTTAATTTCTTCGCCTTGTTGATTTAAAAAATGGTATTCCATCATGTGATATGACGAGATAGGTTCAATTTTTATCCAGCGCTTAAATTTCTTGTACCATTTCCATTGAAAAGAATTTAGTTTCCAAAAACCTTTTTTTAGATACGCTGCTAAAAATGGATGCACTTGCAAAACGAGCGATGATTCGTTTTGTTCGCTACACAAATAATTAATATTATTTTCAATGTCATCAACAAATAAAAGTGATGATTTAATTTCTCCTGTACCATCGCATGCAGGACATTTTTCTACTGTAATAATATCGGTAGCAGGACGAACACGTTCTCGCGTTAATTGTACTAAACCAAATTTACTTGGAGGTAAAATTGTATGGCGAGCACGATCCAATTTCATCTCATCACGCAACGTATCGAACAACTCTTTACGATGAAGTGTATTTTTCATGTCGATAAAATCGATCACGATAATTCCACCCATATCACGTAAGCGAAGTTGACGAGCGATCTCTTTTGCTGCTGCGAGATTTACTGCCAATGCACTTGCTTCCTGAGTATCGATAGGTCCTTTATTGCGACCTCCACTATTCACATCTATCACATGCAAAGCTTCTGTATGCTCCACGATAAGGTATGAGCCACCAGCAAGATTTACTGTTTTTCCGAAAAGAGATTTTATCTGTTTGTCTACTCCGAAATGTTCGAAGATGGGAACTTTACCTTTGTACAGTTTTACGATATCAACTTGTTCGGGAGCGATGCCACGGATATAACTTTTTATTTCGTCGGCAAGTTGTGTATCGTTAACATGAATATTATTAAAATTCGGGCTGAGTAAGTCACGAAGAATTGTTGAGGTGCGATCCATCTCTCCTAACAATTTGTATGGAGGTTCGGCAGTTTTCATCAATTCATAAAGTGATTCCCAACGAGCACATAAATCTTGAATATCTCGATCAAGATCGGCAACCTTTTTTCCTTCAGCAACGGTACGGATTATGATTCCAAAATTACGCGGCTTGATACTTTGCGCAAGGCGTTTTAATCGCATGCGTTCTGCCGAACTTTTTATTTTTTGGGATACAGAAACGATATCTGAAAAAGGAACAAGCACCACAAATCTTCCTGCCAATGAAATTTCGGCGGTGATACGAGGACCTTTCGTGGAGATGGGTTCTTTAGCAATTTGCACCATCAAGTTAAGACCGGAATTAAGTATTTGCGATACTTTTCCTGCTTTATTGATGTCAGCCTCTAATTGAAAATTATTAAGTAAGGACTCGGTTTGTTTACCGTTACTTACTTGTTTCATGTAACTCAGGAGTGATTGGATTTGAGGTCCTAAATCCAGGTAATGTAAAAATGCATCTTTCTCATAGCCGATGTCTACAAAGGCAGCGTTGAGAGAAGGCATAAGTTTTTTGACGCGGCCTAGATAGATATCACCCACGGAGAAGTTATTTTCTTTCTTCTCTTTGTTTAATTCTACCAGCCGCTTCTCTTCCTGCAGGGCTATTGTAACCTCTGAGGTGGAAGCATCGATAATTAATTCACTGTTCAATCTGCAAAATTATTATAGCAGAATCTGGATTGAGCACAGCCATCTTAATGAGATACTATTTTCATTGATCCGCTTGCATTGATGCAAAAAGGCGACCTAGAATGACGCATAATAACTCATTAGGAATTTTCACGATTTTCTCGTGTGCTGTTCTGGTATTTTTAAGCAACTGCAATCTTCTAAAAACGTGACTTGATAAATACTCATAACAAGTAAACAGTACACATTGAAATTAAAATGCCTGATAAAGTTCAGCATGCTACATTAAGTTTCCATTCTATGTTTTAGGAGTTTGAAAACTCTTCAACACAGAATGGAAATTCAATACCAGAATAAAGCCAGTCGGCTTATTTCTTTTTCTTATGACGATTTTTTCTCAAACGTTTTTTGCGTTTGTGAGTGGCCATTTTATGACGTTTACGTTTTTTACCTGATGGCATAGTAGTAAATTTTTATGCGTTAATAATATTCTTTTATCTTGAATGTACTTCTTTCTTAAGGTCATCAACCATTTTCCCAATTTGCGTTACTGCCTGGTAATCATCCGACTTTTTTGTAAAAGTTTGATAGTTACTGATAGCATTTGTTGTATCGCCCATTTGCAAATAAATCTGACCTAAGAACAGGTACATATCCGAACGTTTTGGATTGATCTCTAAAACCTTTTGAAATCGTACAATTGCTTTATCTAGCTGACCAGATTTCACAGATAACATTCCTAAATTATACTGAGCCATTTCATGATTAGGATTTGCTGCAATCACTTCGCGCAAGAGCATAATTCCTTTCATGGGTTCACCAGTACCTTCCGCATAACAGGCACCGAGGTCTGTTTTTGCATCTAAATTATTAGGATTTAACTCCAATACTTTTTGATAATTACTGATTGCTTTTTGCACCATCATTTCACGCAGACCAGAGTCTTGAGCGAGTTTGAAGGAATCAAAATAGCGATAAGCTGCATCAAGGTAACCGTGATCAGTATTCATCACTTTTGCTTTTCTCTCAAACCAAACTGCGGAGGCTGCAGGAATACTTTGACGATCCCAGAAACGACCGATTTCATCAAGTAATGCTGTATCCTTATCTCCTGCCGATTGTTTCAAACCCAACTCAAGATGATCGAGTTGTGCTATCTGTTCTTTATTGAGGGCTCCCTTTGCTGATTTGAGTAATGCATCTCCGTTAAATGCTGGATCTTCTTGATGTTGCTCCGACTGAGCTTGATGAGCCATTTGTTTTGATGTAACATTTACTTGCGAAGGAGCGAGTAAAAGACCTACAGTTAGAACAATGGCTGCAACAACAACAATTATTTGCAGCTTACGAGATGACATTACTTATTGCGCAACTTTTTTAGAGTGTGAGCTTTTCACGCGCTCCGTAAATGTTTTAGCCGGTTTAAATGCTGGGATATAATGCTCGGGGATAATAATCGTAGCGTTCTTTGTAATAATACGTCCAGTTTTTTTGGCGCGTTTCTTTACGATGAAACTTCCAAATCCACGTAAGTAAACGTTTTCGTCGTTGATTAATGAGTTGCGAACAACTTTCATCATTGATTCAATGGTTTGTTGCACCATCACCTTCTCAATTCCGGTTTTGGTAGAAATTTCATTTACTAATTCTGCTTTCGTCATGATGACAATTTTATTAAGAGAGGTTTTCCTTTTAAAGGGCTGCAAAGATAGGCTTTCTCACTTAAATTCAAAATATTAATTCATTACTTTTGAGCCCGTTACAAAAAATATGAAGGATTTTTCAAAGATTTTGTCTGTTTGGTACCTGAAAAATGGTCGTGAACTGCCTTGGCGTAGCACTAAAAACCCTTATTTTATATGGCTTTCTGAAATTATTTTGCAACAAACGCGTGTTGAACAAGGTCTTCCTTATTATGAACGATTCATCGAAAATTTTCCAGAAATTCAAGATCTAGCGAAAGCATCGCAAGATAAAATTCTACAATTGTGGCAAGGATTAGGATATTATTCACGAGCAAGGAATCTACATACTGCTGCAAAACAGATCGTTACTGAATATGATGGTGTCTTTCCAAATTCATACGGAGACATCCATACATTAAAAGGTGTTGGAGATTATACATCAGCTGCCATCGCGTCTTTTGCCTTTGGATTACCACATTCCGTTGTTGATGGCAACGTTTATCGGTTTTTGTCGAGATGTTTTGGGATTGCAACGCCCATCGATTCATCAGAAGGGAAAAAAGAATTTGCACAACTTGCCGAAAAGCTCCTCGATAAGCGAAATCCAGGTCGGCATAACCAAGGAATGATGGAAATGGGTGCCATAATTTGCAAACCAACGAGTCCAAATTGCCTTGAATGTCCCTTTGCTGGATATTGTGTAGCCTACAATAATGATTTGATTCCTCTATTACCTTTAAAAGCGAAAAAACTCAAAGTTCGCACCCGATACTTTAACTATTTAATCATCCATGATGGAACGTCTGTAGTGATAAATGCTCGAACAGCGAAAGATATCTGGCAAGGTCTTTTTGATTTCCCTCTGATAGAAAGCGACCACGATTTTGAGCCAGCTGAATTATTGAATGATAAGCGATTTATTTCGATCACAAATGGAAAGGGAACTTATGAATCAACAAGTGAACAGATCAAACATCTTCTGTCGCATCAAAAATTACTTGCGCGATTTCATTGGATTAAAGTAAAAAGTTTATCATCATACAAAAAAAATAAAGTAGTAGATTTTGATGATTTAGTACATTTCGGAATGCCACAATTGATCGTTAAATATTTAAAAGATCATCGTATGAAAAGTTTAAAGAATCTCGATAAGAAATAATCATTCGATTTTCTATCCTTTAAATATTATCAAACTTTTTTTAGAACGAGGAATAATTAACTTTGCTTATCGCCTTATTGGTTTTGGAGTCCAGATAGCATCGAGTAAGCATACGAACCTTAAATTCTAAATAGCATGTCAGGAGTAAACAAAGTTATATTGATTGGCAATCTTGGTAAAGACCCAGAATATCGCCACATGGAAGGCGGCATTATGGTGGCGAAATTTCCGCTTGCAACCACCGAATATTTTAAGAACAAAGATGGACAGCGACAGGATCAAACCGAATGGCATAACGTTGTTTTGTGGCGCGGATTAGCTGAAGCAGCCGAACGTTTATTACTTCGTAAAGGACACATGGTTTATATTGAAGGTAAGCTGCGTACGCGTAACTGGGAGAAAGATGGTATCAAGCGTTATGCAACAGAAATCATAGCCGAAAACATGACCATGTTAAGCAAACGTGATCCATTACCTAATCAACAAAGTGACGAAACACATGATGAAACACCTCCAATGACAGATATGGGTGGTGATCTTCCGTTTTAAGCATTGAATTTTATTTCATCTTTGTCGCCCATGCTGAAACTTCTTACTAGCCTGCTATTGGTTTTCCTATTATCAGGATGCCATCACGACGATTATACTCCCAAGCCACGAGGATATTTTCGTATTGAATATCCGAAGCACAAATACAAACTTTTTGAACCAAAAGATTGTCCTTTTAGTTTTGAGATTCCCGACTACGCATTCGTAGTCCCTGATTCAAATTCACTTTCTGATCCATGTTGGTATTACGTAATTATGCCTCGGTTAAATGGACAATTATATTTAACCTACAAAGCTGTTCATGGAAATTTGCGAGATTACATGGAAGATACTCGCACCTTGGTTTACAAGCACACTTCTCGCGCAAGTTCTATCGACGAAAGATTAGTATCTTTCAACAAAGGAGTTTATGGTGTGTTGTATGATATTGGTGGAGATGCAGCATCACCTTCTCAATTTTTTGTTACTGATAGCTCAACAAACTTTTTGCGTGGCGCACTTTATTTTAATGCTGAACCCAATGCAGATTCCATCGCTCCATCAATTGCTTTTGTTAAAGAAGATATTGAACACATGTTGAAGACATTGAAATGGAAATAATTTTCATTTGCAATCGCTTTCGCGGATGAAAATTTTTGGTCCTATTGAAATGGAATTTATAATTTCATATCAAATCATTTTTAGAAGAACTATGCGCTAAGGCGATTTTTAAAACCTTCTTTCAATTTTTTATTATTATATTTGATTCACGGTATCGTTCTTTATTTAGAAAAACCAGTTTTAACAGTTTTTATTCATCTTTAAAATCTTATGATCATGTTTAACAAAAACAAGTATTCACAATGCCAGAACATAGCCTCTGAAGCCTCTCATTTAACTAGCAGGGGGGGGTAGCCATTTAGCAACCCAATCGTTTAAAAAGGATGATTTACCTCTGAAAAAGCGAACAAAGTTTCGAGAAATTATTTTAATTTTAATGATTTATTTGATGACCAACCACACTTCTTTATTTGCACAATTTACTACTGCTGCACTTGCTGATAATGCAGTTGGGACAAATGTAATGGCGAGGTATACTAGTAACGATGTATTAGATATAAGTAACGATACCTATAAAGTAAGTGTTTGGGATAATCCAATGTATGGTACTACTTATACTGGAAAACCTGGTATAGCTTATAAAATTATACTTGGTGGAACAACTAGTTATACTGGGACTATTGATTTTCCACTAACTTCTTACCCAGATGTGCAACATCCAGATGTTTGTATTATCAACAACGGCAGTGGTCGTATTTTCGCCATTGTTGCATATAACGTTTATGGTTCCGTAAACACATTTAATTGGGATGTGTATGAAGGTTCCACTTCAGGAACTCCAGCATTTACGTTGTTTAGTGCAAACTCAATGTCAATACCTGGCACAGGATATTTTGGCAATTATGTAAATATTGATGGGAACGAAAATGGCGATTTCGCAATTATATCTAGTGATGGTATCCTTACTGGAAGTTCGTACGGAAGTACTCCAACTTTAAATAATTCTGGATCAGTTGTACTTTATCCCAATTCGCAAGGTGATTGTGATATTAGTTTATATTACGGCATAAGTGGGGGATTTCCTTACAATATAATATATATTTCATACATTGATATCTATGGTAATTTGCAAGTGTTAAAAGAAGCCTTTAGTACAGTAGTGAGTGGAAATTTTCCAGGCGTCAGTGTTGCATCCTATAATGCTCCGAATTCATCACAACTTTTCAATCCTCGAATTGCAACTCCAAATTCACAAGGTTTGTATACTGATTTTACGGTAGTATTTGATGAGGTGTATTATGTTTCAAATGTTGCGGTAAATTGGTATATTAGAGGTTTCACCTCTTATAATGGTACATTAAGTTCATTAAATACTTATAACGATGCAGCATTTTCTCCTTATAATGCCCCGCTTTCCATATCTGACGAGCCAAATTTATTTCCTGTTGTAGCTTATGATAGCAGATCAAGTTACAATATTTGGGTTGGTTGGGTGCTTGACGAAAAATTAAACGCTGGCATATATACTGGAAATACAGCAATATATCCAATTGCTTTGAAATGTAATAATGACGGATCAATTCCGAGTAGTTCAACATATTGGGAGGTTCCTAAAGTAATTAATAGAAATGACGAAATAACTTATTTATCTCTTTCCGCCAGATTTTCAAAACCAACCAGTAATGGCGACAAACTTTTTGCAACATACGCCAATAACGTGAATGCCGATATTAATTATAAAGATATAATTCCAAGCTTAGCTTCAAATTTTCGCATAGAAAATTCCGATAAAATAATTTCTTCTGAAGAGGAAAAATTAATGAAATTTCTTTCTAGCTATGCAAGTGATACGCCTTTAACAATTAATATTTTTGATCCAACTGGAAAATTAATTTTTACTGAAAAAAGAAAAGTAACTGATATCTTTAGTTTAATTTTGGATAAAATTGATAAGTTAGTTCCTTCAATTTATTTATTAAATATATCTTCAAATTCAGAAAATATTATTTTTTCGGATAAAATTTTTAAGCATAATTAAATAAATATTTTGGTGTTATAATTTAAATTCATTAATTTCTCTTTAGAGTATTGAATCTAAATTATAGCACCATTTAAATTAAAATAAATTTATAAAAAATTAACTAAAGATGAAAAAGATAATATTAATTATGCTTAGTCAGTTATCGATATTTTGCTCATCCTATTCCCAATCCTTCGTCATTTATGGTGATAAATGTTTTGGTGGAAATAGTGTGGAGATTGGAAATGATATGATAAAATCAAATGATGGAAATTTAATAATTATAGGAACTAGTTTAAGCGATATTTCTGGTAATAAATTAGTTGGGAATTGCAATCCAACAAGTAGTCCCACTAGTGATATTTGGATTTTAAAAATTGATACCCTATTTAATATAATTTGGCAAAAGGATATTGGTGGAAATATGGGAGAAGTAAATCCATATATTCAATTAAGCAATTCAAGTAACGATTTATATTTTAGTTGCGACTCCTATTCTGATAGTTCTTGTGAAAAATCTGAAATGAATAGAGGTATTTTCACTGATTATTGGATTGGATTGTTAGATGGAAACGGGAATAAGATTTGGGATAAAACGTATGGTGGTACAAAAGGTGAATTAAAACCATTAATTCAACAATTAACAACGAATGAATTGATTGTTTGTGGCACGTCTAGGTCTGATTTAATTGGAGGAGATAAAACCATCGCAAACTATGGAGGGGATGATTATTGGTTGGTAAAAATGGATAGCCTTGGTAATAAGATCTGGGACAGAGTTTATGGTGGAACAGGTAATGAAGGCAGTTTAAAACATAATTTATTATTATCATGCACGAATGGTGAATTTATTTTAGGAGGAACAACTGGAAGTAATTTAAGCGGAACTATTTCAGTTGCTTCAAAGGGTATTACAGATTTTTGGATTGTAAAGCTAGACAACTCTGGATTTAAAATTTGGGATCAACGTTTAGGTGGATCAAATTATGAAGAATGTAATAGCATACTACAAACGAACGATAATGGATTTTTACTTGGCGGAGAAACAATTTCACCAGTTAGTGGTGATGTAAGCGAACCTTCACGAGGAAATGGAGATGCTTGGGTAGTTAAAATTGATTCGCTTGGTAATAAACAATGGGATAAGCGATTTGGCGGAAACGGAACAGACATAATATATTCAATGACAAATAGTATTGATGGTGGTTATTTCCTAGTATGCTCTTCCTCTAGCAACATGGGATTTGATGTAAGCGAACCCAAAATTGGGGGTTCCGATTATTGGATTGTAAAAATAGATAGCCTCGGAAATAAATTATGGGATAAACGTTTTGGAGGGGCGGCAGCCTCAAATACGCCTGCATCACTTGTTGAATTGGCAGATAGCTCAATCGTTGTTTTTGGAGCGTCAGATTCTGGTGCATCGGCTATTAAAACAGATCCCGGATACGGTAGCGTTGATTACTGGATTGTACGTTTTAAATATTTTCCAAGTAATGTTGGTATAGAAGAAATGAATTTGTTTAATCAATCGGTTGCGATATTTCCTAATCCAGCAAAAGATTTTATTACCATCAATTCACAAAATGTTCCTATCAAAAAAATAGAACTTGTAAATTTATTAGGTGAAACCTTGTACTCACAAACTATAGAAAACGCACAAACAACGCAATTAAATTTACAACCCTATCCTCCAGGATTTTATTTTGTAAAAGTATCAAGTGAAAAATATACGGTTACTAAAAGGTTGGTGAAAGAATAATTTGCAATCCCTCAAATCATAAATTTTAAATGAATTTCAGAATTGCATCAAGCAATAATTTTGGTTGCTCTGCTTGTACCCAATGTCCAGCATTAGAGATAGTTTCAAACTTAGCTTTTGGATACCATTGTTCAATTTCTTTGTAACGCGTTGCGTCGAGATAACCAGAATTTTCTCCTCGTAAAAATAAAACTTCTGTATTGCTTGGAACGGATGGCCATGTAGCATTTCCTACTTCTTCAATTTCAGAATTTAGTACTGATAAGTTAAATCGCCACGCTAATTTTTCAGGTATAATCCAATATAAATTTTTGAGTAAAAATTGTCGTGTTCCTACATCATCAATTTTATCTGCTAGAATTTTTTCTGCTTCACTTCTTGATTTTATTTCATTAAGATTAACTGATAAAAGTGCATCCAATATTTCACGATGATGAATTGGATAATTGTAGGGAGCGATATCAACAACAACTAATTTCGAAACCATTTCTGGATGATCAATCGCTAATTGCATTGCAACTTTTCCGCCCATACTATGTCCTAAAACTATTGGTTGTTGTAAATGTAAATCTGTAATTAATTCAGCAACGTCGGATGCCATCACCGAATAATTATGAATTGGATCATGTGGTGATTGTCCGTGGTTGCGAAGATCGACGAGATAGACAGCGAAATTATTTTGCGCTAACATGCGTGCGAAAGTTTGCCAATTATCACTCATCCCAAACAATCCATGTAAGATAATGATTGGCGTTCCTGCTCCTATTTGTCTATAATTCAGTTTCATATAATTCTTTCTTCCATTCTCTGCAAAATTCGTTCATTTCGGAATACTTTTGCGCCATGCAAATTAAAGTACGCAAAGGTACGAAAGCCGACATGGCGCAAGTACATGCACTCATCTGTGAGTTGGCGGAATATGAAAAGGCCCCGCAAGAAGTTACCAATACCGTAGAAGATATGGTTCGTGATGGGTTTGGTGAGCATCCCATATTTTATTGTTTAGTAGCGGAACTAGAAGAGAAAATTGTTGGAATGGCAATTTATTTTATAAAATATTCTACGTGGAAAGGTAAAGGCGTTTACTTAGATGATATTGTTGTTACCGAAACTATGCGTGGTAAGAAAGTTGGGAAACAATTGTTTGATGCAGTGATGAAAGATGCTTTTGATTTAGGTGCTCAACAATTGCATTGGCAAGTGTTAGATTGGAACGAACCTGCAATAAATTTTTATAAAAAATACAATGCACAGATGGACGGTGAATGGATTAATTGTAAGCTCACACGAAGCGAATTAAGTTCATCTGAAGTGAAATAAATTATTGGATAATGAAAGTATTTAAATTTGGTGGTGCTTCTGTTAAAGATGCTGATGCAGTAAAAAATGTTGCAACAATAATGCATGATTTTAAAGATGAAAAAATTCTTGTCATCGTTTCTGCAATGGGAAAAACAACTAATGCACTTGAAAAAGTTATTGATGCGCACGTCAATAAAACTGGTGAGGCAGAGCAATTTTTAGAAGAGGTAAAAACATATCATTACCAAATTATGGAATCACTTTTTTCGGATCCAAAGAATCCAGTTTATGAAAAGGTAAATAATTATTTTGTTGAAATACATTGGGCACTAGAAGATGAACCTCGTGAGTACAATTTTATTTATGATCAAATTGTTTCCTTTGGTGAATTGATATCTTCTACCATCGTAAATGCTTGGATGCAAGAATCAAAATTAGCAAGTGTATGGTTAGACATTCGAGATTGTTTGAATACGGATAATACTTACCGAGAAGGGAAAATTAATTGGCAAGAAAGTGATCTACTAGTCAAGAAAAATCTTTTGCCGCTTTTCACTAAGCAAAACAATATTGTAATTACTCAAGGTTATATTGCAAGCACCTCTGAAAATTACAGCATCACTTTAGGACGAGAAGGATCCGATTATAGCGCTGCAATTCTTGCTTATTTATTGGATGCAGAATCAGTAACTATTTGGAAAGATGTTCCGGGCGTATTAAATGCAGATCCGAAATATTTTAATGATGCACAAAAACTTGAGCAGTTAAGTTATCTAGATGCAATTGAATTAGCCTATTATGGTGCTTCTGTAATTCATCCTAAAACAATAAAACCTTTAGAGAATAAAGGAATTCCTTTGTACGTTAAATCATTTTTGAATCATCAAGCCAAAGGAACTGTTATTGGAAAAGATTTACAAACGAAGCCATTAGTTCCCTCCTTTATTTTCAAAAGCAATCAAGTGTTGATTAGTATCGCTGCAAAAGATTTTTCGTTTATAGCCGAAGAAAATATTAGTAACATCTTTGCAACATTTGCAACATTGGGAGTAAAAGTTAATTTGATGCAAAATTCTGCTATTAGCTTTTCAGTGTGTTTGGATGATGATACGCAAAAGATTCCAAAATTAATTGAGCAACTACAACAGAATTATCGCATTCGTTACAACACCGAATTGCAACTTTATACTATACGACATTATTATCCATCAACGCTAGAAAATTTAAGTCAGGGAAGAGAAATTTTACTTGAACAACGCAGTAGAAATACAGCACATTTAGTGATGAAAGCAGAAGAAAAATCGGAAAACAAATGATGTAAATCTTTGTTGTAATATCAAGTAATATTTTAATTATCATGAGTTCAGCATCATTAAAAAGTAAATTAATTGTTTGGTTATTTATGGGATGTTTTCTCGTTTTCGGGATGGTAGTTGTTGGCGGGATAACGCGATTAACAGGCTCAGGGCTATCGATTACAGAATGGAAAGTTGTTACTGGAACTATTCCACCATTAAATGAATCACAATGGTTATCGGAATTTCAAAAGTATCAACAGATTCCTCAATACAAAGAATTGAATTCGGGTTTTACCTTAAGTGATTTTAAATTTATTTATTTCTGGGAATTCATCCATCGCCTCATTGGAAGAATGATAGGAATAGTTTTTCTTGTTGGCTTTGTTTATTTCTGGATAAAGAAAATAATCACCAAAGTATTACTGCCACGATTACTTTTCATGTTTGTATTAGGGGGGATACAAGGTTTTTTAGGATGGTATATGGTATCAAGTGGCTTAACAAAAAATGTTAGAGTAAGTCATATACGATTAGCAATTCATTTAACATTTGCCTTCATCACTTTTGGATATATTTTTTGGATTGCAATGACACAATTGTTTACTAAAAAAATCACAGTTGATAAAGGACTATCTAGCTATCGTAAATCTGCAAAAGGGATTTTAGTTTTATTGACCTTGCAAATTATTTACGGTGCATTTGTAGCTGGAACAAAAGCAGGATGGACTTATAATACTTGGCCTAAAATGGACAATGAATGGATGCCAGAATCTATCAGTTTTGCATTCGCTAAAGACGGATTAAGTAGTTTGATAAATAACCTTGCAACAGTACAATTTATACACCGTTGTTTGGCCTATTTAATTGCTGGCATAATTGTTTTTCTTTATTGGAAAACAGGAAAAGATGATCGGTTAAGTTTAGCACAAAAGCAAGGAGCTAATATTTTATTGATACTAGTAGTGATACAAGTTCTGCTCGGAATTATGACACTGCTTTCGAGTGTGCCTTTATGGATGGGTGTTACGCATCAGGCTGTAGCATTCTTTTTATTCGCTTCAACAATTTATTTCATCCACCGATTAAGTTACAGCAACGAAATTAATTCTTAAAAAATATTACCATTTCATGCTTTTACGTAAATTAGTAATGTGCGCTAAATGATGTTCACTATGCCAAGCGTAAAGTGCAAGTACTTCATCCAGTCTACTTGTTATTTGTTTTTCAGGATGAACATAAGTTCGTGCCCATTGAGCATCACTCATGTAATTTAAAACGATTACCCATCGAGCATGTAAAGCTTCAAGAAGTTTTTGTGAAATTTCTAGTGCACCGAATTTTGCTTCTGGTAATTCTGCCCAAAGATTTTCATTATACGGTTTGATGATCGGATTATCTTCTGTTAATGCCAACTTAAATCGTATGTAAGCATTCGCATGACTATCCGCAACATGATGTACCACCTGACGTATTGTCCAGCCATTTTCACGATAAGGAGTATTGAGTTGATCAGTATGCAAACCATTTACTGCTTCACGCATTTTTAGAGGTAATTGCTCTATGATTCGAATGAATCCTTTGATATCTGCTTGCGAAATATGATCTGGCTTTTTGTGTTTTCCAATTGGATAACGTAAATCTTCTATTGACATTTTTATTATTTTTTTAAAACAAATGTAAAGATTATTTTGAGAGTTAGATACTTGGAAGAACCACTAATCCGATCCTTCGGCAAAACCATATGAGTCTTTTTTTTCTAACGCAGTTATAAGTTTAATTTCCAATATTCACGACATAATTTTTGACACTTTGAGTGAAGGACAAAACTCGCAGGATTGCAAAGAACTGTGAATTACGATATATTGGAATCCTGTTCGTCTAATGCAACTTATAAATCGTATCGAAGGTATTGGTTTACCCTAGATAACATTTTAAGTAATCTAATTTGGGCTTGAGAAAATCCCACTTTCAAAGGTTCGAATTCGACTCCTTTCATTTAACTAACTATAACCATGACTAAGAAAAAAATTATTGTTGTAAAAGGTATTGAAATAACGATTTCTCAACAAGGCACTGAAGATTTTATATCGCTTACTGATATGCTGAAAGCTAAAGATGGAGATTTCTTTATTTCAGATTGGTTAAGAAACAGAAATACTGTCAAATTTCTTGGTGTTTGGGAATCGGTTTACAATACAAACTTTAATTATGGCGAATTCGCCATAATTAAAAGTCAGGCAGGTTTAAACAACTACAAGATAAGTGCTAAGGAATGGGCAAGAGCATCAGCCAAAAAATGCCTGTTGCTCTTGTTTTAAAATATCAAACAAGGGTGGAAATCTCATTAAAAATCCAAATTAATTTAACTTTTATCTCTGTAAAATCGCATAATGCAAATCATTTTCAGAAAGCTCTTATTTAGTAAATTTATTTTCCTGCAATCAGTATCTTTGGTAAATAATATTGAGTCTTCTTTATGAAATTATCGAAAAAATCAGGGCTTCTCTTTGCCATGATGACATTACTTCTCCTGTTATCAGGCAGCTATTCATCATTTTCAAATACTCCGCAAATTGAACGTCCTGTTAAATGGAGTTTCACGATTGAGCAAAAAGGCAAGGAGGCTACATTATTACTCAAAGCGAAAATCGATAAGCCTTGGCATTTATATTCTCAGGATATTGGTCCGGGAGGTCCGATACCTACTTCTTTTAAATTTACTACTAATGCTAATTATAGTTTAGTAGGAAAAGTTACGGAACCAAAGGCGGAAGAAATTATGGATCCGAACTTCGACATGAAAGTGAAGTTTTTTGAAGAGTCGGTAATTTTTAAGCAAAAAATAAAACTCAATTCTGATAAAGCATTTAAGATAGAAGGCTCGCTAGAATTTATGTCGTGCAACGACAAGATGTGTTTGCCTCCTGATGAAGTTGAATTTAGTTTTGCTGTTACAGGAAATAAAGTAGATGTTGTAACAAATGTTGAAAACAATACTACAAAAGCACCTGAGAAAATAATTAAGATTGATTCAACTGTAAAAATTCTTATCAATGGAAACGATACTGTTGTTCAAACATCAAGTTCAATTCCACCATCAACTATTATTAGTGGAAAAATTCCTGAGCCGAGTGCTGATACAAAAAATTTAGAATCAGGATGTGGCGAAGGTGCTGGAAAAGCAAATGCAGATCTTTCAATACTCGGAATATTTTTAGCAGGAATGGTTGGTGGATTTTTAGCACTTCTAACGCCTTGTGTTTTTCCAATGATTCCGCTAACAGTAAGTTTCTTTACCAAACGTAGTCCTACACGAAAGAAAGGTTTAGCGAATGCATTAATTTATGCAGCATCAATAATATTAATTTATGTTACATTAGGATTTATCATCACCGTAACATTAGGTTCTGATAAATTAAATGAGATGGCGAGTTCTGCTTTCTTCAATATTTTATTCTTTGTGATCTTCTTTATTTTTTCACTTTCATTCTTTGGAGCATTCGAAATTACGTTGCCGAGTTCATGGGTAAACAAAGCAGATTCAGCATCTGATAAAGGTGGACTTATTGGAATATTTTTCATGGCATTCACATTAAGTTTAGTTTCATTTTCTTGCACAGGACCAATTATAGGAACGTTATTAGTTGAAGCGGCACATGGGCGAAGTTATCTCGGTCCAATTGCGGGGATGACAGGATTTTCATTTGCATTAGCATTACCGTTTGCATTGTTCGCAATGTTTCCTGGATGGTTAAATTCATTACCAAAATCTGGTGGATGGTTGAATTCAGTAAAAGTTACATTAGGATTTTTGGAGTTAGCATTAGCAATGAAATTCCTATCCAATGTCGACCTTGCATATCATTGGGGAATTTTAAAGCGCGAATTATTTATCTCGATATGGATTGTCATTTTTGGATTGATGGGATTATATCTTATCGGAAAAATTCGATTCTCACATGACAGTGAAACAAAACATGTAAGTATAGGAAGATTGATTTCAGGAATATTAGCATTAACATTTATGATCTATTTAATTCCAGGATTATGGGGTGCTCCATTACGAATGATTAGCGGATTTCCTCCTCCTGAATTTTATAAAGAATGGGTTCAACCTGGAGAAAAAAATGGAGGTGATTGTCCGCACAATTTAAATTGTTACCACGACTATGAAGCAGGGATGGAATACGCACGACAAACTGGCAAACCTGTAATGATTGATTTTACAGGATGGAGTTGTGTGAATTGTCGTAAGATGGAAGATAATGTTTGGTCGCAACCATCTGTATTGAAAAAATTAACAAACGATTATGTTTTAATTTCACTGTATGTTGATGATAAAACACCATTGCCATTTGAACAACAATATGTAAGTCCTTTCTCTGGTAAGAAAATTAAAACAACAGGAAATAGATGGAGTGATTTACAAAGTAAAATTTTTCAAACAAACTCACAACCCTATTATGTATTGTTAGATCACAATGGAAAATTACTTGCTAATCCAAGAGGATATACTCCAGATGTTGATACTTACTCGAAATTTTTAGATGAAGGGATGTGTAGGTTTAGGAAAAGAAATTAAAAATTACGAATTACGAATTAATAACGACGCAATTCTGAATTTATTCTTACTCCACATTAATTCTCTTTATCAAAACAAATCCAATTACACCAGAAAAGAAAGATGCAATGAGGATAGCTATTTTTGATAAATCTTGTTGCTCTGGATGTTTGAAGGCAAGCATTGAAATAAATATCGACATCGTAAATCCGATTCCACCTAATACTCCGGCACCAAAAATATGACGCCAATTTACAGAAGTTGGTAACGCTGCTATTTTAGTTTTAACTGCCAACCAACTGAAAAAAGTTATCCCAATTGGCTTACCAATAAATAATCCAAACATGACACCCAATGATAAACCAGCAGTTAGTTTAGATAAAATATTTCCTTCAATTACCAGAGCTGTATTTGCTAATGCGAAGAGAGGAAGGATGACAATATTTACAACTCCATGTAAACTATTTTCCAAACGTTCTAATGGAGAAACTTTGTAGCCTTTTTTTTCATTCTTCGAAATATCAAGTGGAATAAAAAATGCTAAAACAATACCGGCAATTGTTGCATGCACTCCTGATTTGAGTACACAATACCAAAGTACAATTCCGGTGATACTATAAAATAGCAAATATTGATTTCGAGTTTTATTTAAAAAGAATAAAATAGCAACAGGTACTAATGCAATTAACAAATAATTGAAATTTAAATCGCTTGTATAAAAAAAAGCAATAACTAATATGGCCCCGAGATCATCAATGATTGCTAATGCGGTGAGAAATATTTTCAGACCTATTGGTACTTTATTTCCAACCATAGCAAGTATTGCCAAGGCAAATGCAATATCCGTAGCCATAGGAACTCCCCAGCCGTTTGATGTATTTGTTCCTGCGTTAAAGCAATTGTAAATTAATGCAGGAATCAACATCCCTCCTATCGCCGCAATAAATGGCAACATCGATTTCGAACGAGTAGATAATTCTCCAACTAATAATTCGCGTTTTATCTCTAAGCCAACTAACAAGAAAAAAATTGCCATCAATCCATCGTTTATCCAATGTCCGATGCTTTCATTGAGATGAATTACACCGAATTCAAATCCAAAATGATGTTCGAAAATTTCAAGGTAACTTACACCCCATGAACTATTAGCAAGTAGTAAAGAAATCACTGTAACGGTGATTAAGATAACACCACTTGATAAGAGATAACGAAGAAACTGTTGAATGCCAGAAGTGATTCGTTGCATGTGAAAATATTGAGAATTCAAAAATAGTTGTTTTATTTCTTTCTTTTCGATTAAACATTGAACATAGTTGAATAAGTGGTATTTTCACTTCCACAATCCCTTTAATTTAGAAGGGTAGAATGGTATGCAATTTTTATAGCATAAATAAATTTCAAATAATTTAAAATTCGTACTTCGCAATAAATTTGAAAATCTGTTGCTTCTCTTAAACCACCTACAAATAATTCTTACCTTGTGTGAGTAGTAAATTTTATTAAAATATATGTGGTCAAAATATTTATTGGTTTTTGCATCTGCGATGGTCGTAGATATCGTTCCGCTTCCATTACCTCCCGCATTTGTAATCATGATCTTCTTACAGATTTATTTCAAACTTGATGTCTGGACGGTAATTTTTGTTGGTGTTGCGGGCTCCATCCTTGGGAGATATATTCTTACACTTTATATCCCGAAAGTTGCTGGTAAAATATTTAATCCTGCAAAGAACGAAGACGTTCAATACCTAGGAAAAAAATTGAAGGAGAAAGGATGGAGGAGTCAGTTGGCGATTCTTACATATTCGCTTTTGCCTTTACCAACAACACCACTTTTTATTGCAGGAGGAATGGCTAAAATGAGACCATTCTTTATCATTCCGGCTTTCTTTGTAGGTAAATTCATCAGTGATGCAATTGCGGTGTTGGGTGGAAAATATGCAGCAGAAAACACTCCAAGTATTTTAGAAGGCGCTGTCTCTTGGAAATCAATTTTAGGAATCGCTATCGGACTTTTACTGATCTCTGCCCTCCTATTTATCGATTGGAGAACATTAGTGCAACAGAAAAAATTTAAGATTAATTTTAAGATATGGAAGTGATTTTATTTTTAATAAATGTTTAATTTGTAAAGAAATAGTTGATCTAAATTTTCCTTAGTTTACTAGTGTAGATATTACGTATCGCAATCCAATGTCCATATCGAGGAGGAAGGGCGGTTTACCAAGCCAGATCATTTATTGCCCTAATTAACGATACAATAGATTACGATGACAATGCAGTTTGTTTCCAAAATGGTATCTTTAGGGTAGCATATCCGTCGAAGCCGTACTATACTTAAAAAGGAATTTGAAATTTATCAAAGAACTGAAATTATTAATACTGAGAACATCGCTTCTGGACTTTACATTATGACCATTATACCCGAAGATGGCTCTAAAATTTCTCAAAAATTTATTATTCAACATTAAATG
>JBBRAW010000035.1:0-28487 GCA_038206385.1 Bacteroidia bacterium
TGGGTAGGGATAACCATATTGTATTTCATAACCCGATATATAAATTTTTTTATCAGGACCCACTTCCATTTCACACATTGCAGTCGGGTATGAAAAGGAACCTATCAATATACGACTAGCGTTAATATTACTTGCAGTAAGATCGTATTGATACAAAATACTTGCCTGATGATAAACTGACTGATTGGAGGTAACATATAAATACCTTCCATTAGGAGAAAATACTGCGCTGAAATAATATGGGAAAGGATTTGTTGAAAGTTCTGGTTCAATATTAATTGGGTTCGAAATTATACCATTAAAGCGATCAAAATCGTAAAGTTCAATTAACCCTCTCCATTCCGCATATACCATTTTAGAACCATTTGCACTAAAGCTAAGATCTCCAGCTCCATTATCATGTGAGCTCCCAATAGATTGTAAAGGTCGTATATTAATCCCAGAAGAATCAATCAGAAGAAGATGGAACTCATTATTTACTAAAGACCCTACAGCATCCCACTTTTGATATAACAGCCACCAATCCTTACCATTGCCATGTTTAACTGCTGTAATACCATCAAACACAGGAAAAGGTATCTAATTGAATATTTTTTTGCACTACAGCTCCTAAACCGTTGTTTTGTTTGAGATCGACAATGCTGTAATATAATCCGTAATCCCTTGTTATCCCTGCACAAAAAATATAAAAAGTACTATCGGTTACTGATTTTGGAATTATTGTAATGTCATGGTACCATTCTGCAGTTAAGGAATCACCGTTTTGCATGGTTTGATGATTTTTATTCTTTACAATTCCTGATCTGAAGTAAGCCTGTTGTTCCAGATAATAATCATAACCATAACAATAAAACAATAAATTTCCGGTAGAATCACAAATAGTGGATGATCCTGCAACAGTCTTTACTCCGGATTGAAATACAGAATAATTTTGAAAATCGATTCCCACCGAATCACCAAAGCACCAAATGTTATTGGTGTATTGAGCGTCGCTTATCTGTGAAAATAAATTACAGAGGAAAAATAAGAGGATGCTAACTTTTTTCAAGAGGTTACTATTGGATTGTAAATTTAATTAAATATTTGAAAGCTATCCCGAAATAATTTCAGGCCTCCCAAAATCCCTCCGAAGGAGGGACTTTAATTGAAAAGATAATTTGAAAAAATATTAAAATTTGAGTATAATCTACTTCAGCAAAGGTGCGGCTGTGGTCAAGCGTAAGAGCGAACTATCAATTGATGCAGTGATAATTATTTATGGTTGCAATTAATTTCCGTTTCGCCGCATCGGCTCAATATTTATTTTTAAGGTTAATTTTATTTCTTCATCCCTCCAGGGCCGGGTGGCCCCGACCATGAAATTTTCGTCTGCACCTTGCGCAATTGAGCTTTTGCATACCGTTTGTTTTATTCCAATTTTAATTCTCAATAAATAGTACGGTTCGCAAGCTGAGGCCTAAAATTTCATGCTCTGTTTGATAAAAAAATGAAAAATGAAAAATATTAAAATTTGAGCACAAACAATGAAAGCTTCGGTGCGGCTGTGGTCAAGCGTAAGAGCGAACTATTAATTGATGTACCGATGAAGAAAATAGAAAGCACTGCATTTTGTTTTTTACTTAATAACGTTTGTAGTTAGCACAATATTCAATTGATAGTTGGTTACGCTTGTGGGCTTTTCTTTGGTTCGTTTCTTTTGCCCACCAAAAGAAATGAACAAAACAAAATTGAATAACAAATAATTATTTAGCAATATCAAAATCAAAGTGCGTAATTAAAAGAAATTGGAGAAACTAAGTTTCTATTGCCTATTAAAAGAAAAAAAATAATTATTTATCTCAAATAAAACTCGAATGCCCCAAAGGAAATCAGAAAAAAAACTAAAATATTAATGCCAGAGAAATAACGGTTATAATTAATGAACAATTTTTAAAATCATCCACATTAATTAAAAAGTCTCACAAAAAAATTCCTAGCTGCATAAATTGTCTGCTAAAACGAAACATTTCTATTCTCAATTGTTAAGGATGAATCAATTTCCTTATTACATTTGAACAAACCTTGAATTAATTGGAACCAATTTTAAAAGTGAGCAATATCTCACGCGTTTATAAAGTAGGAACGGAAACAATTCATGCCTTACGTTCTATTTCGTTATCTATCAATAAAAATGAATACGTTGCATTGATGGGATCATCGGGATCTGGTAAGTCTACATTAATGAATGTACTTGGATGTTTAGATACTGCATCTGGAGGAAGTTATTTCCTTAATAGCATTGACGTTGCCGGAATGAGTGATAATGAGCTTGCTGATATTCGTAATCGTCAGATTGGATTCGTTTTCCAAACATTTAACTTATTACCACGCAGCACTGCACTTGATAATGTAGCTCTACCATTAGTTTATGCTGGAGTTTCGAGAGAAGTGCGTGAAGAAAGAGCGCTAAAAGTATTGCAGGAAGTAGGATTGGGTGATCGAGTAACACATCGTCCGAATGAATTATCGGGAGGGCAACGCCAAAGAGTAGCGATTGCTCGAGCATTAGTAACAAAGCCTGCAATTATTTTAGCTGATGAGCCAACAGGAAACCTTGATTCAAAAACTTCGGAGGAGATAATGGCGCTATTTCAAGATATTCATTCGAAGGGAAATACCGTAATTTTGGTTACTCACGAGGAAGATATTGCCCGACATGCGCATCGTATTGTACGTTTGAAAGATGGATTAGTAGAATCGGATGGCCCAAATCTTAAAATTGTGGAGGCGAAAGCCAAAATTATTAGCGCATGAAAATATATACTAAAACGGGCGATAAAGGTCAGACATCACTCATTGGTGGAACACGCGTTCCCAAATATCATTTACGTATTGAAGCGTATGGAACTGTTGATGAATTAAATTCATGGTTAGGATTAATTCGTGATCAACCCATCGACGACCATTCATTACGAATAGTGATGGATATTCAAGATCGATTATTTACGATAGGTTCTTTATTAGCGAGTGATCCAGAAAAAAGCAGGATGAAATTGCCGGAACTAACTTCTGATGACGTCACTATTCTTGAAAATGAGATGGATATGATGGAATCGCATCTGTCAGAATTAAAATCGTTCATCTTACCTGGTGGTCATACAACCATATCTTATACTCATATTGCCAGATGCGTTTGTAGAAGATGTGAACGTTTGGTTGTACACCTTACAGAGGAAAACCCTATTGATCCACTCATAGGAATTTATTTAAACAGGCTTTCCGATTATCTTTTTGTCCTTTCAAGATTCTTCGCACAGAACCTAAATGTGCCTGAAAGTCCTTGGAATCCGAGATTATAAAAAAAGTGCTTGGATTCTTTGAAAATTTAGAATATTATTTTACTACTTTTGCAGCCCTCCGAAAAGGAGGTTTTGAAACCAATCTGTCCTTAACCCGTTGAATACCGAATTAAAATTATCATAATATGTACTGGACTTTAGAACTTGCTTCACATCTGGAAGATGCTCCTTGGCCTGCAACCAAAGACGAATTGATTGATTATGCCATTCGCTCTGGTGCCCCGATGGAGGTGATAGAAAATCTTCAAGAACTAGAAGATGAAGGTGAGCCATACGAAACTATTGAAGAGATATGGCCTGACTATCCAACAAAGGATGATTTCTTCTTTAATGAAGACGAGTATTGACGCACTATTTTGCGATCTAATAAATTCATTGTTAAAAATAAACCCCGCTCTAAAGGCGGGGTTTATTTTTTATTAGATTTTTCTGGTTGCGAAGCGATTAGTTTCCGATTTCGCTCATGAATCGAATGCGCATCAGGCGAACTTCCTCGAGCGAATAATCATCCTCTCCTAATTCTGCTAAAGCATCTGCTGCGGAATCCGTTTCAGCACTGCGGAAATATTCAAACAATTCCTCCTGACGATCTTCATCAATCACTTCATTGATATAATAAGTAATGTCAATTCGTGTTCCTGATGCAACGATCGTTTCTATTTCGGTGATTAACTCAGCGGTTGTAATTCCTTTCGCTTCTGCCATATCATTCAAAGCAATCTTTCGATCTATATTTTGAATAATATACACTTTTAGCATACTCTTATTGACAACACTTTTCACAACCAAATCCATCGGTCGCTCGATTTCATTATCCTCAACATATTTCTTGATGAGTTCAGCGAAAGCTTTACCATATTTAATGGCTTTACCAGATCCAACACCTGTTATGTTCTTCAACTCCTCGATGGAGATCGGATAATTTGTCGCCATTTCTTCGAGAGAAGGATCTTGAAAAATCACGAAAGGAGGAAGGTTAATTTGTTTCGCAACATTCTTTCGAAGATTTTTTAACATCTCGAAAAGTTGCTCATCAGCTGCACCACCACCACCAGCACCTGAGAATTCATCATCCTCATCGGTTTCTGTATTGTCAAAGTTGGTGTCGAGGGCAATTTTAAATGAGCTTGGCGATTTTAAGTACGCATGTCCATCATCACTTAATCTCAACAATCCGTAATTGTCGATGTCTTTATCTAAAAGTCCTGCAATTAATGCTTGACGAATTAATGCAGTCCAGAAGCGTTCATTTTGTTCTGATCCTTCTCCGTAAACTTCAAGCTTATCATGTTTATAGGTCTTAACTTGTTGATCTGCTTTTCCCATAAGCACATTCACTAAATGTTCTGCTTGATGTTTTTCTTTCACTGCTAATATTGCGTCGAGCAACATTTCGAGTTCATCTTGCGCTTCAATGAGTGGTTTTGGATGTAAACAGTTATCACAACTATTGCAATTATCTTGATCATATTTCTCACCGAAATAATTCAATAATACACGACGACGACAGATAGAAGTTTCCGCATAGCCTACCGTTTCAAGGAGAAGTTGTTTACCAATCTCTTGTTCAGCTACGGGCTTGCCTTTCATGAATTTTTCTAACTTCTCAATGTCTTTGAAGCTGTAAAAAGTTACACATCTTCCTTCGCGGCCATCTCTACCTGCGCGACCTGTTTCTTGATAATATCCTTCTAAACTTTTAGGAATATCATGATGAATAACAAAACGAACATCGGGCTTATCGATACCCATTCCGAAGGCAATCGTTGCAACAATCACATCCACTTCTTCCATCAAAAACATATCCTGATGTCTGGCGCGAGTGGTAGAATCTAAACCTGCATGATATGGTAAAGCTTTGATCCCATTCACAGTAAGTGTTTGGGCTACTTCTTCAACTTTTTTACGGCTAAGGCAATAGATGACTCCTGATTTACCAGTATGTTGCTTAACAAATTTTATTATTTCTTTAAGTACATTTTGCTTTGGGCGGATTTCATAATAGAGATTTGGACGGTTGAAGGATGCTTTATATACTACGGCATCACTCATTCCTAAATTCTTCTGAATATCAGCTTGTACTTTTTCTGTAGCCGTTGCTGTTAAGGCAATTATCGGAAATTCTCCAATCTGATCGATGATAGGACGAAGGCGACGGTATTCAGGACGAAAATCATGTCCCCACTCAGAAATACAATGTGCTTCATCAATAGCGAAGAAAGAAATCTCTATTTCTTGAAGAAATTTAACATTTTCGTCTTTAGTCAAAGATTCTGGAGCTACAAAAAGAAGCTTTGTTTTCTTATCTCTAATGTCCTGACGAACTTTAGTAATTTCTAATTTTGACAAAGAAGAATTCATGAAATGAGCAACGCCATCATCGGTATTGAAGCCTCGAATAGCATCCACTTGGTTCTTCATGAGTGCAATCAGCGGGGAAATAATGATTGCAGTTCCTTTACTCATCAGTGCTGGAAGTTGATAACACATCGACTTACCACCACCGGTAGGCATGATTACGAAAGTGTTACGACCAGCGAGCAGAGAACGGATCACCGCTTCTTGTTCACCTTTGAACGATTCATAACCAAAATATTTGTTTAACGCTTCTGAAAGCGAATTCTCTGCCACTAGCATGTACACGGGAAATTTATGGACGACAAATTTAATCTATTTTTGTCTCCAGTTAACGCGAATTGTAATCTAAATCTTGCATCCTTGTTCGCGATTCATGGAGGATTCATCAAAATATCTTGCTTGTCGTGAAGATAACAAGTTATAATTTAAAATACAAATTTAATTACATAGTTTTTTTTATCATTAATAATTGTTTGATGGTAATGAAAGAAGATGTTTATCATAAATAGAATGACGACAGATCAAAAAATAATTGAATCCGCACAAAGAACCATAAAACTTGAAGCCGATGCATTGAATGAAATCATCAAACATTTGGGAAATGATTTGATAGAATCTGTAAAAATAATTTTAAAATCAAAAGGGAGAGTTGTTGTAAGTGGAATTGGAAAGAGTGCGATTATTGCAAATAAAATTGTTGCTACTTTAAATTCAACTGGTACGGCATCTGTTTTTATGCATGCTGCGGATGCGATACATGGAGATCTTGGCATTATTCAACGTGATGATGTGGTGATTCTAATTTCAAATTCGGGAAATACACCTGAAATAAAAGTGCTAGCACCTTTAATTAAATCAGGAGCGAATACTTTAATTGCTATTGTTGGTAATGTTGAATCTGAATTAGCAAAGCATGCTGATTATATTTTAGATACTACTGTTAATAAAGAAGCTTGTCCGCATAATTTAGCGCCTACAAGTAGCACCACAGCACAGCTTGCGATGGGTGATGCATTAGCAGTATGTTTGTTAGAACTTCGCGGATTTACAAAAGAGGATTTTGCACGTTATCATCCTGGTGGTGCATTAGGAAAGAAGTTGTACTTAAAGGTTGATGACTTACTTGCTAATAATCAAAAGCCAGAGGTAAATTTAAATACAAAAATTACAGAGGTGATACTTACAATATCGTCGAATAGATTAGGTGCAACAGCTGTGATTGATGATGGTATTTTAGTCGGAATAATTACTGATGGTGATTTGCGGAGGATGATGCAAGAGAACCAACATTTTGATAAGCTTATCGCAAAAGATATTATGAAACTAAATCCCAAAACGGTAGAGAAAGATACGATGGCAGTAGAAGCTTTACAATTGATGAAAGAATATAATATATCTCAATTGATAGTAGTTGATAATAATAAATTTTTAGGCTTTGTGCACTTGCATGATTTGCTTAGAGAAGGAATTTTATAATGATTGAAATTATTTTTATAAGTTAAATAGTATAAGATGATTTATCATCAACATATAAACAATTAAATTAAATATGGCATTGAGTAATAAAAATCCAAATAAAGAAATGAATTTTCTTAGTCATCTAGAAGCATTAAGATGGCATCTTGTTCGATCAGCAATAGCAATTTGTGTGCTCGCTGTAATTGCATTTTTTAACAAAGAATTAATTTTTGATGGAATAATATTAGCACCAAAGAATAAAGATTTCCCTACCTATCGTGTTTTGTGTTATTTGTCGAAAAAGTTTAACATTGATATGTGTTTTGATCAGATAAATTTTTCTGTTATCAATTTAGATATTTCTGGACAGTTTACTACACACATGTGGATTGCATTTATGTCGGGATTTATTCTTGCCTTTCCTTATTTTATTTGGGAATTATGGCGATTCATTAAGCCGGCATTGTCTGATCGTGAGTTAGGGATTTCAAGAGGAGTAGTTTTCTTTACTAGTCTGCTATTTATCTCAGGATTATTGTTCGGATATTATGTGATCACGCCATTATCAATTAATTTTTTAGGTAATTATCAAGTAAGTGCGGAAGTACACAATACAATTAGCCTTGATTCGTATATCAATATTGTAACGGTGATGTCCTTGTCAACTGGATTGGTATTTGAGTTACCAATGATCATTTATTTCTTAAGTAAAATTGGATTTATCACCCCACAATTTATGCGTACTTATCGCAAACATGCCATGGTGGTGAATCTTATTCTTGCAGCAGTTATTACTCCTTCACCAGATGTTACTAGTCAGATGTTAGTTGCCTTTCCACTTTTTGCGCTGTATGAAATTAGTATTTATGTATCCGCAATGGTGTATAAACAGAAGTTGAAAAAGGCTAATTTGTAATGTAGAAATAGGTAATCGTTAAATCTTTAAAACATTACTAAATATTCATTGTTAAAATATAGTTTAGAATAAAATAAATATATGTCACAAATAGAGGAGTTTAATGAGTATCGCACGAAGATGAATAAAAAGATTCTGGATGCTGGCAATTTGAATATTAAGAGGCTCTACGCATTAGATACAACTACTTATCAAGAAGGATCTTTAACAGTAAAAACGAAAGAAATGCTTGGATTAATTTCTTCGATGGTATTGCGTTGTGATGATTGTATTCGTTATCATTTGGGTAAATGCAAAGAGGAAGGTGTGACTAGCGAAGAACTATTCGAAGTATTTGCTATTGCTAATCTTGTTGGTGGAACAATTGTTATTCCGCATACCCGACGTGCATTAGAGTATTGGGAAGAATTAATAAAGTAATTTTGTCGTATATTTAATTAATCAAAGTCTAAGAATAATATGATGTTTTCGTGTCACTATTTTAAGCATATATCACTGTTGCTGTTTCTTTTATTGAGTGTTAGTATTTCCAATGCACAGGAAACGCGCATTACGGGTAAAGTTACTGATGTACTTACTAATGAGCCTATCCCTTTTGCGGGAGTTGTATTTAAAGGAACTACTTCTGGAGTAAATACTGATATGGATGGTAAATTTGTTCTTATATCCACCTCTCCATCCGATAGTATTATTTGTACTACGATTGGTTATACCGCGGTAAAGATGCGTGTGAAGAAAGGTCAAACACAAGTTATCAATATTGTTTTAAAAGCTAGTAAATATGAATTGCAAGAAGTCGTAATTAATGCCGGTGAAAACCCAGCGAATATTATTGTTAGAAATATTATCAAACATAAAGATGATAATGATCCCAATAAATTGGAGACGTATCAGTACGAAGTATATAATAAATTGGAGTTTGATCTCACCAATATCACTGAGAAATTTAAGAACAGAAAACTGCTAAAGCCGTTCAAGTTTATTTGGGATGACATAGATAGTGTGGAAACAAATAGTAAACCTTTTCTTCCCTTTTTCATATCTGAATCTATGTCGGATGTGTATTATAAAAACAATCCTCAAAATAAAAAGGAGATTATTAAAGCAAGTAAAGTTTCTGGATTAGAGAATGCTTCTGTAACACAATTTTTAGGTGACATGTATCAACGTGTAAATATCTATTCTAATTTCATTGAACTTTTTGGTAAAGGATTTATCAGTCCAATTTCTGATTTGGGATTGGTATATTATCATTATTATTTACTTGATTCAGCATACCTCGGTAATCAATGGTGTTATAAGTTGAAATTCAAACCACGTCGTCCGCAAGAGCTTACTTTTGCTGGTGAATTTTGGGCTTCTGATACAACATGGGCTGTAAAAAAAATTAATATGCGCGTTGCCTACGATGCAAACATCAATTGGGTGGAGGACATGGCAATTGTACAAGAATATGATCATGTGAATGATAAACATTGGATGTTAACCAAAGATCAATTCGTTGTTGATTTTGCCGCTCGCGAAGATGGATTAGGATTTATTGGAAGGAAAACTACCTCATATCGAAAGTTTATACTCAATGAACCAATCGACGATAAAGTTTTTAAGGGTGCTGAAAATATAGTTGTGAAAGATGATGCAATGCAACAACCCGATACTTTTTGGCGAGAGAATCGACATGATAGTTTATCGGCACGTGAAAGAGAAATTTATCATTTAGTAGATACTATCAAAAAAGTTCCAGCTTTTAAAACGTATGTTGATATTATCACTTTGTTTTTTACTGGATATAAAGATATTGGTAAAATTGAATTAGGACCTTATTACACTTTATATAGTTTTAATGAAATTGAAGGCAATCGTTTTCGCATTGGAGCAAGAACTAGTGATGACTTAAGCACAAAAATTTTAGCCGATGGTTATCTCGCATACGGAACAAAAGATCAACGATTTAAATACGGAGGAAATCTTAAATTTAAATTGAATGATAAACCCCGGCAATTTATTGGCTTATCCTATAAAAAAGATGTTCAACAATTAGGACAAAGTGATAATGCTTTTCAAGATGATAATATTCTTTCATCCTTGTTTAGAAGAAGTCCTGCAACGAAATTAAATAATATTGAAAATGAAAAAGCTTGGTATGAGATTGAATGGTTTCCTGGACTATCAAATAAATTAATTTTCTCACATAGCCATTTTGTTCCTTTAGGAGAATTTAATTTTGATTACTTTCCTGATGGTGATGTAACACCTAAATCTACACTCACCACCTCCGAAATTTCTTTAGTTTCAAGATTTGCATACCGTGAAAAATTCGTGAGTGGAAAAATTGATCGTGTTAGTTTGGGAAGTGATTATCCAATCGTACAATTAAATTTTACCCTTGGATTAAAATATATATTGGATAGTGATTTTGGCTATCAAAAGTTGACAGTTAAAATTGATGATCGCTTAAAGTTAAATCCATTTGGATATACATATTGGTTGGTGACGCTTGGAAAAACATGGGGTAAAGTTCCTTATCCGCTACTTGAATTACATCCCGGTAACGAAACATATTTTTATGATTATGCAGCTTTCAACTTGATGAATTATTTTGAATTTGTGAGTGATTATTATGTGAGTGCTTACGCTACTCATCACTTCGATGGATTCTTTTTTGATAAAGTTCCGTTGTTTAGAAAATTAAAATGGCGCGAAGTTGTACAGGCAAAAGCTGTTTACGGCAGATTAGATGATAATAACTTAAAATTACTTAGTAATCAAGGTGTATTTAATTCCTTAAACAAAAAACCTTATGTGGAAGTTGGAGCTGGAGTAGAAAATATCTTCAAAATATTCCGTATCGATTTCTTGTGGCGATTGGCTTATCTCGAACACAAAAACACTACTAACTTCGGCATACGAGGAAGTTTCCAACTTACGTTTTAATTATTTATTGATTGTACCCAATTCTTATCTTTGACTACCATGCAAATTCTTCGTTCTGATAATTTAGTTAAGCGTTATAAAAGTCGCACTGTTGTGGATAATGTTTCTATTCGTGTGCAGCAAGGTGAAATTGTTGGATTGTTAGGTCCGAATGGAGCTGGTAAAACAACTACCTTTTACATGACCGTAGGATTAGTAAAGCCCAACGAAGGAAAAATATTTTTGGACGATAAAGAAATTACCAATGAGCCCATGTATAAGCGTGCGCAAATGGGAATCGGTTACCTAGCACAGGAAGCATCTGTATTTCGCAAATTATCAGTGGAGGATAATATCAAAGCTGTTTTGGAAATGACGAAGTTGGATAAAAAAACGCAACGCGATAGACTTGAAACATTGATTGAAGAATTTAGTTTGGAACGCGTTCGTAAAAGTAATGGTGATGTGTTATCGGGTGGCGAGCGACGAAGAACAGAGATCGCAAGAGCATTAGCTGTTGATCCTAAATTTATTTTGTTGGATGAACCATTTGCAGGTGTTGATCCAATAGCAGTGGAAGATATTCAAGCGATCGTTTTTAAATTAAAAGAAAAAAATATTGGTATTCTTATTACCGATCACAACGTTCACGAAACATTAAAGATTACCGATCGTGCGTACTTACTTTTTGAAGGTAAAATTTTAAAAGAAGGCAGCGCACAAGATCTCGCCGATGATGAACAAGTTCGTAAAGTTTATTTAGGACAAAATTTTTCGTTGAGATAAACTAATCCCGTTAAAGGGACGGGACAAGTTGTGCTAGTGCGGAAATGAAAATAAATTAACAGTGCATGATAAAAATTTTAATCCTGCTAAATCCCAGTAATTAAATTAATCGTGTTCTTTTTTATTAATCCTGCAAATCCTAGTAATCCTTAAATCGTGTTCAAGAAAGTTTAATCCTGTTCAAGAAAGTTTACAAATCACATTTCTGACAACTTAAAATCATACGTCTCCATAATTGGATTTGCTAATAATTGTTTGCAAGCTTGATCTACTTTTTGTTGTGCATCTTCTTTGCTTGTAGCATCAACTTCTAATGTAATATGTTTTCCAATCCTTACATTATCTATTTCAGAAAGGTTTAAGTTTTTCATGCTTGCCGAAACAGCTCTTCCTTGAGGATCTAACAAAGCTTTTTGCGGCATTACTGTGATGTGTGCGTTGAATTTCATGCGAGTTGTTTTTTATGAGGAGGATAAATGAGTGACAATATAATGTAATAGATAATGATGAGAGGACTAGCAGCATATTTTAAAGTAAATCCTAAAATAACCGCACCTATTATTAGTAATATTTGCGCTTTACTTTCTGACCACTTCAATGATTTTATCTTTAAAGAGATTAGTGGAATTTCTGCCACTAACAAATAGGAACAAATAGCTACAATAATCATCAGCGAAAGCGGTTGAAAGAGAAAAGAAGCTATCCCAAATTCATCGTGTAAGGCGATAAAAGGAAATGCTAAAATCATTAGCGTATTTGCTGGTGTTGGAACTCCAATAAAATAACTTGCTTGTCGTGGATCGATATTGAAAAGTGCTAATCGTAGAGCGGAAAATAAGGTTACCGTAAACATGAAAATACTTCCAATTTTAAATAGCAAATCATCGTGTTGAGCTATTGGATAATGATCAATAAAAAGTTGATAAAGGATCATTCCAGGAACGAACCCAAAGGTGACCATATCTGCCAAAGAATCCAGTTGTTTCCCTAATTCGGAATAAGCGTTCATCATTCTTGCGAGAAAACCATCTAAAAAATCAAGTACTAAAGCAGTGAGCACCAGTATCCCGCAAAGGTTAATATTTCCATTAAAAATGCTAATCACGGCCAAGCATCCACAGAGGAGATTTAGGAGCGTGATGAAATTCGGGAGGTGCCGCATGGTGCAAAGGTAATCGTCTGCGTATTTGTAAATCGTGTAAAAAAATAAAATATTCACTAGCTTCTAAACAAAAGATTGATTGAATGTTAATTAACTTTGGGTAATTATAACCTTTAATAGTTTAATAAAGTATAAAAGCATAATCGTGATGTATACTTTTTGCGTCTGTAAAACGTTGAGGTAAATCATCAAACCGAAATCATGTACAAAAAAAGCTTATTCCTCCTTCTGGCAGCCGTTGCCACACTGCCTTTCAGCATTTTTGCTCAGGCACCAAAATATAGTAATGATTTCCTTGCCATAGGGGTAGGGGCTAAAGCGCTTGGCATGAGTGGAGCACAATCTTCCGTTGTTGATGATGTTACTGCTGGCTATTGGAACCCCGCAGGTTTATCGCTTGTGAAGGCGAACATTCAAATTGCAGCTATGCACAACGAATATTTTGCGGGTATTGCCAAATACGATTATGTTGCAATTGCTGCCCCTATAGATGCAACGCGTACCGTTGGTTTTTCTGCAATCCGTTTCGCTGTAGATGATATTATTGATTCAACAAATTTGCTTGATAAAGATGGCAATGTGGATTATGATCGTTTAAGGACATTTTCTGCAAGTGATTATGCCTTCTTATTTTCTTACGCTCAAAAAATGAAAATTGAAGGACTACGTCTAGGAGGAAATGTGAAAGTAATTCATCGTAAGGCGGGCGACTTTGCTCAAGCTTGGGGATTTGGTTTTGATTTAGGAGCGCAATATGATCGAAAGAAATGGAAATTTGCAGCTGTTGGAAAAGATGTTACATCCACTTTTAATGCATGGACTTACAACACTTCAAGCATTGAAGAAGTATTTAATAAAACAGGAAATGAAATTCCGCAAAATGGTTTAGAAATTACCTTGCCACGCTTAATTTTAGGGATGAGTTACAAAACAAATATTACAAAGAAAATCACCTTTCAACCTGCTTTAGATCTTGATCTTACTTTTGATGGAAAACGTAATGTCCCTATCAAAACAAATGTATTAAGTATTGATCCGAAAGTGGGCTTTGAATTTGGTTATGATGATTTCATCTTTTTACGTACGGGAATTCAGAATATTCAACAAGTAAAAAATATTGATCAATCAACTTCCACTACAGTTCAACCGAACCTTGGCGTAGGAATTAAATTGAGTAATATTAGCATTGATTATGCATTAACAAATATTGGTGGAGGATCAGAATCATTATATTCAAATGTTTTCTCACTTCGCTTCAATATTAATAAGCTGAAAAAATCTGGTACTGTACAAAATTAATAGAATTTAAATTTCTTTAACAGGAATAACATGCGCAAGCTCTACTTATCTCTACTTTGCTTTTTTAGTTTTGCCGTTTTGGTGCAAGCACAGCCTTATCATAATGAATGGATTCCTTTTGCAACCGGACAATCGTATTCATCACAGCAATATTATAGAATTGCTATTTGGAAAGAGGGAATTTATAGAGCAACGTATAATGATTTATTAAACAAAGGTGTACCAGTTACCACTTGGTTTAATCCACTTCGTTATCAGATTTTCAATAAAGGTAAAGAGCAATTTATTCAAGTTGTTGATGTAAATACAGATAATATTTTTGATGCTGGTGATTACATTGAATTTTATGGTAAAGGTAACGATGGATTATTGGATGCAGAGATTTATGATTTCCCAACTAGTCAGCCAAATATTAATGCAAGTTTATTTAATGATACAGCATCTTACTTTTTAACATACAATCCATTTTCACTTAGCAACCGACGAATGCCAATTGAGTCGGACATAAATTATGCTGGATATACTCCAGAACCTTATGCGATTCATACCGACATAAAAAATTATTTTGATAATTATAATATTGGTTATCGTGATGGAAACAATGTTGGTGATAATCCTTATACTGTAGGTGAGGGATATTATTCGAGTGGAGCTGCTAAGGGTTCGCCAATAGGATACACTTTTACTACGCAAAATTATTTGCCATCAGGTCCAGCGCCTTCTGCTGAAATAACATTGATAGGAGCAAACAGAAATCCTCATCCTTATGATGTTAGAAGTGGAACGGATGTGCTAATTAATAATTTAATTTATGGATATCAATTGGCTCGTCATGGATTATCGCCAATAAATTTACCCATTAATGGAGCCTATCCTATTTCACTTGTACCGTTAGATGATGGCGATCCAAACAATGCAAATTACATGCAGATTGCTTATATAAAATTATCCTATCCACGTAGTTTAGATTTTGCATCAGAAACATTTCCACAATCGTTTTCCATTAACGCAAGTGGAGTAAAGGCTTATCTTGAATTATCAAATACTACACTATCGAATCCTTTAATGTATGTAATGACAGGAGATACTGTTAAATATGTACTGCTTAATCAAACGACGCAACCATTACGTACATTAATAACATCAAACGGATCATCGCAAACTTGTTACATGTTAGATAATAGTCAGGTATTTTCTATGGCAAATAATGCAACGATTACAACCGTAAATAATAATCCAGATCCAAATATTAATTCACGTTTCACGAATTTCTTAACAGCAGGAGCAAATAAAGATTTTCTAATTGTTTCCAATAAATTATTGTGGAATGGTGCAACATCGTATGCAAATTATCGCACTTTATCAGGGCATCCTTCCTTACTTGCTGATGTTGATGAATTGTATGATCAATTTGCTTGGGGAATTCATAAAGATCCTCTAGCTATTAGAAAGTTTGCCGACTTTATGATTGATAATTTTGATTCTGTTCCTAAATATTTATTGTTGATAGGAAAATCTGTTACATCGATGGATGCACGATCAGGGTATAACAATTCGATTAATTTGGTTCCTACATTTGGTGAGCCGCCATCTGATCAAATGTTCACTGCTAAACTAAATACGAGTGAGTATAAACAAGAGCTAGCTACGGGGCGAATTTCAGCGTGGGATGAAGCTGATGTAACAGCATATCTCAATAAATTAATATCGTTTGAATTGCAGCAAAAGCAACCTCCAGCACTTTGGATGAAAAATGTATTGCACTTTGGCGGAGGTAGTAATATCAATGAACAAGATTATCTTTCATCATTTTTAACAGTGTATAAAAATATTATTGAAGACACTTTGTTTGGTGGAAAGGTTACTACATTTTTGAAGAGTTCAACATCTCCTATTCAAATAAATCAAAGCCAATATTTACAGCAGTTAATAGATAGTGGTTGTAGTATGATGACATTTTTCGGACATGCCGCAGGATCTTCCTTCGATGTTGCTACTGATATTCCAGAAAATTATCATAATAAAGATCGTTATCCATTGGTCCTAGCAAATTCTTGTTACGTAGGGAATATTCATACAAGTGCTCGACAACTGAATGAACGATTTGTGTTATCTCCTGATAAGGGTGCTATCGCTTTTCTAGCTGTTCCTGATGTAGGAATTCCTGAAGTGCTTTCTGATTATTCGGAAAAATTTCATCGTGTATTGTTTCAAGAAGAATATGGTACGTCGGTGGGAGAGTGTATGAAATCAACTGTAGCACAAATCATCACTCCCGATTTTGCACGAAGAGGAGTATGTATGAATATGACGTTACATGGAGATCCAGCAATTGTATTAAATTCTTATTCTAAACCAGATTATTTTGTACAGAATTCCAATATAATATTCGAACCTGCAAACATTACGACGGAACTGGATTCGTTTACAGTAAAAGTAGCCATCTCAAATATTGGTAAGAATACAAACCAAACTATGAATGTTTTAATAAGTAGAACATTCCCGGATCATGTTACAAAAAAGGATACCATATTTCATGTGCCATATATTTCTTATAGTGATACTGTAAGTATAAAACTTCCTGTTGATTTTAAAAATGGATCAGGAATAAATGATTTCCTCGTTACAGTGGACGTATATGATGAGGTAGATGAGATTGATAATTTTATCAATAACAATGCGCGAGCACAATTAATCATTAACTCTACTGATATAAATCCAGTTTATCCTCAAAAATATTCTATCATTCCTAATGGAACTTTATCTTTAAAAGCTACAACCGCTGACTTATTTGCTAAAGCTAAAACATATCGTTTTGAATTGGATACTACTCCGTTTTTTAATTCGCCTAAATTACAAATTGGTACTGTTGCAAATGCGTTCGGTATTGTAAGTTGGACTGCAACATCAACACTTGATTCTAACATTGCATATTTCTGGCGTGTTGGTAACGATTCGATTATGAATCCCGATACCAGTATCTCCAAAAAATATCAGTGGCGAAATAGTTCATTCATGTACAAGCCGAATATCACAGGATGGTCACAAGCGCATTTTTATCAATTTCAAGAAAGCAATTTAACGAATGTTGTTTTAAATAATAGTAATCGCGTATTTGATTTTATATTATCCAATTATGCATTAGACATGACTCATATTGAGAATCGACCTTCATACGATATTAACGGAATAAATATGGATTATGGTGGTTGCACCGGAGCTCCACAATTAGCAATTGCCGTTTTAGATTCTATTGATTTTACAAATCCATGGACGTCCGATTCATGTATTCATTTCTTTGGAAATTATAATTATTACAGTTGTAATACCAATATCGGACAATGTCGTCAACGACCAGATAGATATTTTCTTTTTAATACTGCTGACTCAATTCAAAATGCGGATTTAGTTGACATGATTAATAATAAAGTTCCCAGTGGAGATTATATCTTAGCATGGACGGTGTTCCCAGTTAATTTCGCATCTCTTCCTTCTTCAGTGAATAATGCCTTTGTACAGCTTGGTGCGTCAGCATTTCCTAATCTTACTATTTCAGATAAGTTTATGATGTTTTCTCATAAAGGATTTCCTTCACAAACAATATTTAAGCAAGGTCATTATCCAGATAGCATTTTAAATATTAACTATTCATTTGTCAGAAATTGGGATAAAGGATTTATTGAATCCACAGTTGTTGGTCCTGCAAAAAAATGGACAACCTTTCATTGGGATTATCGACATTTGGAACCAGTAAACTCGCCGGATAGTATAGCACTGCAAATTATTGGAATAACCCCTAACAAACTTGAAGTTGTTTTAGTTGATAATATTTTTACTACAGCAGATATTGACATATCAACTATTGACGCATTGCAATATCCTAATTTAAAAATTAAAGCCTTCGTTCAAGATTCTGTTTTTAGAACTCCAGCACAACTTAATCGTTGGCAAGTATATTATGAACCAGTTCCAGAAGGAGCTTTAAATACACGTTATTATTCTTTTTATAAAGATAGTATTCAAGAAGGGGATCAAGTGAAGTTAGATATGGCATTCGAAAATATTAGTAGTGTTAAAATGGATACCTTGTTAGTTGATTATTTCATCTATGATGCAAATAATATTCGTCATTCACTTGGTTCTGTTAGAATGAAACGTGACCTTCCACCTGGAGATACTGTGATGACGCATTTATCATTTAGTTCGGCCGGTTATGCTGGCTTAAATAATCTTTGGATTGAAGCGAATCCACATCAAGATCAACCAGAGCAATATCATTTTAATAATCTCGCCAACTTGCATTTTAATGTTTCAAAGGATATTACTAATCCATTATTGGATGTAACATTTGATGGTCTGCATATTTTGAATGGCGATATTGTTTCAAGCAAGCCTAATATTCATATTCAATTGATGGATGAAAATAAATATATCGTATTGAATGATACTGCAGATTTTAGAGTAAGTTTAATAAATCCATCTGGTGCTTCACGCTATCTAAATTTTGAACCTACTTCTGGTTCAAGTTCTGATAATGCTAAATTGAAATGGACGCCAGCAACATTACCTAGCAATAGTTTCAAGATTGATTACAGTCCTTTTTTAACGCAAGATGGTGTGTATACTTTGGATGTCCAAGCGACTGATAAATCAGGAAATTTATCAGGGCAAAACGATTTTAGAATTCAATTCGAAGTAATCAATAGAAGTACAATCACTGAAGTTATTAATTATCCAAATCCATTTTCAACATCTACAAGATTTGTATTTGTTTTAACAGGATCTGAAACACCAAGTGAATTTAAAATTCAAATTATGACGGTTACTGGTAAGATTATTCGTGAGATTACAAAGGATGAATTAGGTCCGTTGCATATTGGAAGAAACTTAACAGATTATGCATGGAATGGAAAAGATGAATTCGGCGATCAATTAGCGAATGGTGTTTACTTATATCATGTAGTTACAAAAATTGATGGTAACAAAATTGAAAATCGTGATGTAGGTATTGATAAATATTTTAAACGTGGCTGGGGAAAAATGTATTTGATGCGATAAGTATTGGTATTAATTTCAAATAAAAAAAGGAGCCCTGAAGTCATTGTACTTCAGGGCTCTTTTAATCTGAATCAATTTTTGGTATAATTTATTTAATGACTACAAATTTTCTAATGAATGTTTCAATCCCTGATTGAATATTACACAAATAAATTCTGGATGGTAAATCATCTGTTTTCAGTAAGTATTGAACCTTGCCATTTTCAATGTGATTGTCATGCGATAAATGAATAACGCTGCCTTGCAAATTCGTTATAGTAATTTTTAATTCTTTCGTATAATTATTTTCAATGGTAATTGTTAGATCAGCATTTGAAGGATTCGGTGCGATTAAAATAAGAGGTTGTGATGCAACTTCATTTATTCCCACTGTACAATTTACGATAGCGGTAACTGTATCAGTAGAAAGGGCGCAGCCCTGATGATAATTTACAATTCCGAAATACGTTCCGGCTGCAAATACTCTCAAATCAGAATTACTATTGAATAATGGATTGTTATTTTGATACCACACATAATTAGCACCTGAGATCACAGGCAATGAAAGTAAAATACTATCATCATTGCAAAAGGTAAGGCCTTGTGTTGTTGAAATAGTAGGAGTATCAATTGCTGTAATAATTATTGTGTTTGACGTATCTATACATCCATCCAAGTTTCTTGTAACTTGTAATTGAAACGAAGCTACTTTTCTGGAATAATAAAAATTGGAAGTAGCATTTGTTGGAATTGCAATTCCGTTTTTGAGCCATTTGTACGATAAGCCAATATCAACATTTGCATCTAATCTTATTTTTCCCGTAGGTCCTGGACAGATCGCTGTATCAACAGAAGTAATTTGAACAAAAGGTTTTTTAAAAATTGTTTTTACAGGAATGCGATTACTTATACATGTACCATAATCAACTGCTATATAAAATGTGGTAGTTGCATTTACTGATGTTGTAAAAGTATTTCCATTGGTTTGCAATAAATTTCCTGCAACTGGAGCGTCATACCATAAATTGGTTCCTGTTGAATTTACAAAACATAATGGAACACCAGGTCCACACTGAATTGAATCTGTTACTGTCGGATCCGGTTTTGGATTGTTAGTGAGTATTAGTGAATCACTAATGCTACATCCTGAGTTATCAGTGACGATAAGAATTAAAGTATCAGGACCTGAAACATTTCTTGATTGACTGGTATCGCCATCTTGCCAATTATAACTGAAAGGGGAAAGTCCACCTGTTACTTGTACATTCAACGCAAAAGTATTTGGTAAACAATATCCAGTTTTAACAGCTACAATTGTGCTTCCCATCCGTTGAATAAATACTCTAGCAGTATCAATTGATTGTCCATCACTTAATGTATACGAAAGTGTATCGGTGATGTAGCAACTTGAAGAAGGGGTATATTGAATTGAACCGGCAATTACAGTTGCAGCACCATATACCGGAGGTGAAATGATGGATAACGTTAATGAACTGCCGTTTGGTGCAACATCATTCAACTGAACATCTAAAGTACTTGTTGAAAGAGTATTTAAAATAAAATTATCATCACTAGCCGTAAGATGTTGTACATAAGCTGTGTCTTTTTTAAACAGATCTTCGAAAGTGATGAAAGGAATCTGAAGAGAGTCGGCATAATTCACTAAAGCATACGCATCATTTTGCATCGTAAGTTCCGACTCATGAAATAGATTTGAAGGTGCTGTAATTATGGAGCCAAAATCCATGATCAATAATCCATGATTGTTTTGGATACTGTCAACATAACTTTTCATCTGAGAGTTTGTAAATGGAGTGCCGCCAACGTTAGCTCCAGCACTTATTGAGGTTGGCCTAAAAAATTTTACGTCAAATGGATTATTGATAGGCAGTTCATTAAAACCTGAATCTTGCTTGCGGATCGAACGATAAATATTCCAATCTTTAATTTGTTTGAAAATTGAATTTGTGCATGCATCCATTGGAATGCTGAAACACCATCGTGCATCCAGTCCATGGTTGATGAAAGAATCTAATGCACATAACTTATAGAGATCAGTTGCGCTTAAATATCTTACATCTTCATAAAAAGAACCATGACTTGTACAACTCCAACCATGATTATGAACGAGTGTATCAATCCTGTTTAGACCAACATAATTATAAGTTAATCCTGATTTTGTTTCTGTAAGTTGCGATTTTGCGAAACCAAATGGAATATCCAGATTAGCTTTTAAATTTTTCTGCAAAAGGAATGGAACTAACAATGAATCTGCATTACTCCTGAACCGGTTAAAATGAACAATACAAACAGGCCCTGTTGGTTCAATGGTTTTTATTTCATCAATCCATAAAGAACAGTTTATAGATGCATTCGTTGTTTCAAAAGAAATGCTTTTTACGTGTTGGAGATCATTGGAGTTGGCACTGTTTAGCGCACCAGTGGCGATAAAACTTCCCATCTGATGCCAATCGTTTTCAGGTAATGCAAAATTGGAAGGCCTTTTTCGTTGTTGGGCCTATAAAAAATCTGGTACCACTTACACAGTTCATGTAAATTGAAATTGTGTTTGGAACATTATTTCTTCTGCAAACAGAATATAACACCATCTTGCGAAGATCGATATCCCCTGTTAATAGAAGTAAAGAAACCTTTCCTGAATTCGCAGGAACATCCCACCGAATACTTGTAGCATTGCTGTTATGAATTGTTAAATCTTTACTAATTGTAGTTAGTCCTCATGACTTAAACTGATCAATGTTATTGCCTCTTGACAAATAATGATAAGCAGTTGAATCAGGCTGCCATTTGTTTTGTGCATTAGCGTTAATCGAAATGAATACTATATTGAATAACAATACAAGGTACTTCAAATATTCTTTTTTCATATAATTTTTCTTTGTTGTAAAAGTATCGCTAAGAGTAATTAAAAAAACATCCTGAAATCATCTTCATCAATGATATCAGGATGTTTATGAAGTCTCTAAATTAAAAAATAATGTTGGATTTAAAATTTTGTATTTCTTCATGTAAATGAAGAAATACAAAACCACTGCTTGTTATCTAACTATTATCGATCAGAACCAAGTTTGCTAAATGGTAATGGATTTGCAGTAACGCCATCAAAATCTAATCGTCGGCTGTAAATATCACAAGCAAGATAAACGGCTTCACGGAATGAGTTTTCATTAGCTATTCCTTTTCCAGCGATATCATAAGCAGTACCGTGATCGGGTGATGTTCTTACGAATGGTAATCCTGCTGTGAAGTTTACGCCAGTTTCAAATGCAAGTGTTTTAAACGGTATTAATCCTTGATCATGATACATTGCTAAAATCGCATCGAACTTTCTGTATCCTCCGGCACCAAATATTCCATCTGCAGAGTAAGGACCAAAAGCTAAAATGCCTGTGTTGTAAGCTTCTTTAACAGCTGGAATAATAATTTCAAGATCTTCATTTCCAATAACACCATTATCACCAGCATGAGGATTTAATCCTAGCACTGCAATGCGTGGCTTTCGAATTCCAAAATCACGTTTCAATGAAGCATGCATCACTTTTAACTTCATCAAAATACTTTCTTTAGTAATTAATCCTGCAACTTTCGAAACAGGCACATGACCGGTCACTAATGCTACGCGTAAATCACCAGAAACTAAAAACATTAAGTAGTCGGTAGTCTTGAATGCTGCTGCAAGATATTCAGTATGTCCGGTAAAGTTTGGATTATCAGTTTGAATGGTATGCTTATCGATCGGTGCAGTAACCATTGCATTAATATCACCATTGGCTAAATCTTTTGTTGCCGCTTCAAGTGCTTTGAAGGCGTACATTCCTGTTAACTTTGAAGCAACACCAATTTCGATTTTAATTTCTTCTTCCCAACAATTTAATAAATTTATTTTATGAGGAATCACTTCCTTTATTGATCGGATAGTATTGTAATTAAATTCAGGAATGTTTAATGCTTTACGATGAAACGATAATGTTTTTGCTGATCCATAAATGATAGGAGTACACGTTTGTAATATTCGTGTATCAGCAAAAGTTTTCAAGATTATTTCCGGACCAACACCATTAACTTCCCCAATCGTAATCCCAATTTTTATTGTTCCTTCTTTTTCGTTGCTCATAATAGTAAAACGTGATCTCTTAATTTATTTTAGTGTAAACTTTAAAAATTATTTCTTCGCTCTGTTTTTCAAATACTCAAATAAGAATCGTACTCCAACTCCAGTTCCGTTTTTTCCGCGATAGCTATCTGAACCTTTGTTGAATCCAGGTCCAGCAATATCAAAATGCATGTAAGGATAATCGGTAAACTGCAACAACAATCTTCCTGCTGTTATTGCTCCAGCTGTTGGACCACCAATATTTTTTAGGTCTGCGATATCTGACTTTAATAACTCATCATACTCATCCCAAAAAGGAAATTCTGCTAAACGTTCATAAGCCATGTTTCCTGCTTCACGTAGATCATCACGCACTTTATCATCAGCTTTTCCCATTGCAACAATTCCATAATGACCTATTGCTGTTGAAGCAGCGCCAGTGAGTGTTGCGAAATCCATTACTAATTCTGGATGATAGCGTTTAGCAAAATGCAATGCATCTGCTAAAATTAATCTTCCTTCTGCATCGGTATTCAATACTTCTACAGTTTTGCCACTCATCATGGTGATCACATCGCCTGGTACATAGGCATTGCCATCAACACGGTTATCCGTTGCAGGAACAAGCGCAACTACATGAACGGGAAGTTTTGCTTTCGCTACTGCATACATCGCCCCAGCAACAGCAGCACCACCTGCCATATCACATTTCATATAATCCATCGAATTAGGAGTTGGCTTAAGGCTCATTCCACCCGTATCATAAACTACTCCTTTTCCAACTAAAATAATTGGCTTTTTATTAACTGGATTTTTTGGTTTCCATTCCATAACTGTGAACGTAGGAGGGTCGATACTTCCCAAATTCACTGCGAGAAGGCCACCCATCTTTAGTTTCTTGATAGCTAACTTATTTAGCACTTGAACTTTAAAGCCCGATTCTCTGCCCATTCTAATAAACTGTTTTCCTAATTCGGTAGCAGTTAAAAAGGAAAGTGGTTCATTAACAAGATCACGTGTTTGGCAAGTAGCATCAACCACAATTTGCAATAATTCAATGTCTCTATCTTTTAAAGTAGCCGATTGAATACTTATAGATTTAAGGCTATTCTCTTCCTTTTTAGCATTCGTTCTATAACGAAGAAACTGATAACTTGTTAGTGCCATTCCTTCTGCGAAAGCAAGTGCTAGATCGCTGGTTAACTGGCAGCTAATAGTCACGTTGTCACACTTTAGGGCTTGAACTCTAGCAGTTAATGCAGATCCAGCTTTTCGAGCATTCTCTAATGATTGAGGCTTTGGTTTATCAGCATCAAGAATCTGAATAAAAATCATGCGGCGATATTGGTTGATCACCACAAGTTTTCGCTCTGCCTTACGTTCTAGTTTTATAAAGGCGAGTTCTTCTTTACTGAAGAGTTCGTTAGGGATTTGTTGATCCTTTTCAGCAAGGACGATCAGATGATCATCTTTACGCGGTGCTGACAAGCGTTTTATGGTGATGTGCATGATAAACTTTAACTTTGAGCGCATGAAATTAGGTAAAGCAAATATCATCTTCAAATCTAGTTCACCTTCAAAAAAAACTTTCTGTCTTTTTGAAGTGTTTAAAAGCAAAAATTAAGAGTATGATGAATAGTGAAGAATTATTAAAAAGAGCCTTAAACTTCGACTTTCTCACAGCAGTAGAAGGAAAATTTTTATTTGAAAATGTCCCAACAAGTGAGTTGATGTTCGTAGGAAATGAGCTGCGAAAAAAACAAAAGCCCGATGGCAAAGTAACGTGGATCATTGATAGAAATGTAAATACTACCAATGTATGTATTGCCAATTGTAAATTTTGCAACTTTTATCGGATTCCTGGTCATGCGGAATCGTATATCACCACGATTGATCAGTACAAGCAAAAAATCGAAGAGACTTATCGTTATGGCGGAGAACAGTTATTGTTGCAAGGAGGACATCATCCAGATTTAGGATTGAGTTATTACACCACACTCTTCAGCGAATTAAAACGTTTATATCCTAAATTAAAATTACATTCACTCGGACCACCAGAAGTTGCACATATTGCAAAGTTGGAAGGCAAAACGCATACAGAAGTTCTATCTGCATTAAAAGAATCAGGATTAGATTCATTACCTGGTGCTGGCGCAGAAATATTAAACGATCGTGTTCGTAGAATGATTTCGAAAGGAAAATGTAGTGGTCGTGAATGGTTGGATGTGATGCGTGCTGCACACCAATTAGATATCACAACTTCAGCAACAATGATGTTCGGACATATTGAAACATTGGATGAACGCTTCGAACATTTAGTAGCATTGCGTGAAGTACAAGCAGAGAAACCCGCACATGCAAAAGGATTTTTAGCATTTATTCCTTGGCCATTTATGGATGAAGGAACATTGTTAAAAAGAGTTAAAGGAATTCGTAATGAGGTATCAGGTGATGAGTATATTCGAATGATTGCGATGAGTAGAATTATGTTACCGAATGTGGTAAATATTCAGGCATCATGGTTAACAGTTGGGAAAGCCGTTGCTCAAGTTTGTTTGTATGCTGGAGCAAATGATTTTGGCTCAATTATGATTGAAGAAAATGTTGTTTCTGCTGCTGGAGCACCGCATCGATTTACATCAAATGGAATTCAAGAAGCAATACGTGAAGCAGGTTTCGAACCACAGTTACGTACACAACAATATGAGTTCCGTGAACTACCAGAAATGTTAGAACAACAAGTGATAGCTTATTAAAATAATTTTAAAATTGATTATTGCATATTATGAATAAAAAATTTTTAGTTCTTCGCAATATTTTTACTGCTGTATTATTTTTAATAGCTAGTGGAAAAGTTTTCGCAACACATAATCGTGCAGGGGAAATTACCTTTCGTAAAATCGGTAATAATCTATTCGAAGCAAAAATTGTTACTTATACAAAAACAAGTGTTTCTGCTGATCGTCCTAAGTTAGAATTTTGGTGGGGCGATGGTGATCGTGATACGTTGGATCGTGATACAATTATTTTTAATGTTGGTCCAGATATTCAGAGAAATGAATATACAGGAATACATACTTATCCCGGTAACGGAACTTATACGATGTATTTTTTAGATGAGAATAGAAATGGTGGAGTAGTTAATATTCCAGGATCAATAAATGTTCCTTTTTATGTTGAAACAAGAATGACAATTTCACCATATACTAATCAGAATAATTCACCGCAGTTATTGCAACCACCGATTGATGATGGTGCAGTAAATCGTTTGTTTATTCATAACCCTGATGCTTATGATCCTGATGGGGATAGTTTATCGTATGAATTAGTTCATTGTAAAGGATTTGGTGGATTACCAATTCCAAATTATTTTTATCCATCGGCAAGCACCTCTTTTACATTGAATCCTGTTACAGGTGATTTGATTTGGGATTCGCCGCAGTTAATAGGAGAATATAATGTTGCAATGCTTATTCGTGAATGGAGAAATATACCTGGAATTGGTGCGGTAAATATTGGATATGTAACACGCGATATGCAGATCAAAATTTATCCACCAGTAAATGATCCTCCCGCAATTACTGTAATAAAAGATACATGTGTTGAAGCAGGTGCTGCATTGAATCTTTTGATTACAGCGAATGATCCAAATGGAGAAACAATTACGATGACGGCATCAGGTGGTCCGTTTACTTTGAGCGCTAGTCCTGCAACTTTTACTTCAACACCAACTGCTGGAACTGCAACTGGAAACTTTGATTGGAATACCACTTGCGCTCACGTGAGAAAAAATCCGTACGCTGTAGTTTTTAAAGCAAAAGATAATAATCCAACAATTTCATTAGCTGATCTTGAACAAGTTTTTATAAAAGTAATAGGACCATCTCCTAAAAACCCAACTGTTGTTCCGCAAGGAAATAGTTTAATTTTAAATTGGAACAGAAGTGCTTGTGCCGAAGCAATAGGTTACAATATTTATCGACGCGTAAGTACGTTTGGCTTTACTCCTTCGTATTGTGAAACAGGGGTTCCTGCCTATACTGGTTATGTTTTTATTGGAACTATAAATGGTTTATTAGATACAACGTTTGTAGATAATAATAACGGACAAGGCTTGTCGCCAGCAATAAATTATTGTTACATGGTTACTGCTTTTTATCCTGATGGTGCAGAAGGTTATGCTTCAGTTGAATTTTGTGGATTATTAAAACGTGATTTACCTGTTATCACAAATGTGGATGTAACAAATACGAATGTAACAACGGGAAGTATGTATATTGCGTGGTCGAAACCAACACAACTTGATTTCACACAAACTCCCGGACCATTTCATTATGTGATGCAACGCGCAACAGGTACAGGGAATTATACCGACATACTTTCTACATCTAATTTAGATGATACCATTCATGTAGATATTAATTTAAATACTTCCGATAATAAATACCGTTATAGAATTCAATTCTGGAATGATACTCCTGGAAATATTTTTCAAATTGGAACAACTCAAGTTGCATATTCTGTTTATTTATCTGTTGCGCTTGGTGATAAAAAAAATAAATTAAGTTATGCTGTAAATGTTCCGTGGACAAATAAACAATATGTAATTTATCGTCAAACGAGTGGAGGAACTTTTGATTCAATAGATGTTACAGGTTCATTAAATTATGTAGATGATTCATTGATTAATGGAACAGATTACTGTTATTATGTAAAAAGTTTTGGCGCTTATAATGATACTGCATTAGTGAATCCTATCATTAATAATTCAGAAATTAAATGTTCAACACCAATAGATAATGAGCCTCCATGTGCGTTGTTGTTTTCACAGTTTCCAAATTGCATAGGACTTACAGATTCGTTGTTGTGGAAGTTGCCGGATAGTTGTGTAAATGATGTTGCGAGTTATCAATTGTATCATTCAATAGCAGGAACAACCAACTATACATTGATAGCAACGATTCAAGTAGGATCGAATCTTTATGTATACACCAATCCAATTTCTATTTCTGGTTGTTATTATATTACTGCAACAGATTCAACAGGAAATATTGGTCAGCCTTCAGCTATTTTATGTGTAGATGGTTGTCCGTTTTATGAATTACC
>JBBRAW010000036.1:0-27972 GCA_038206385.1 Bacteroidia bacterium
CACAATTTGTTTTTGCATTCAACTTTTTCTATAGCATCTGGAGAGGAAAACGTGCAACACAAAATCCTTGGAAATCGAATACGCTTGAATGGACAACACCGGTTGAGCATCTTCATGGTAACTGGCCTGGTGAAATTCCTGAAGTTCATCGCTGGCCTTATGATTATGGTAAGCCAGGAGCGAAAGAAGATTTCATTCCACAAACGGTTCCTTATTCAGAAACACTAGAGAGCAATACTCCCGATGATTTGAAACATTGATCCTAACCTAAATTAATATAAAACCCTGAAGAGAATTTTTCTTCAGGGTTTTTTTATGAAACAATAATTTCATCCAAACAATAATTTCCTCTCCATAATAATTTCCTCTCCATAATAATTTCCTCTCCATAATAATTTCATCCCAACAATAATTTCATCCCAACAATAATTTCATCCCTTCGGGATTTTTTGGATGATTTTATATTAGTTTAATGATGTAGGCAATGCTACTACTGATTATTTTAGCAGAATATGAAAAGTGTAGAAAACAGTTTAGCATTTGCGCAACAACAAGACGGTGTTGATGAATTATCATCTTTCAGAAATCGTTTTCATATTCCAATGCATCATGGAGAGCCTTGCATTTATTTATGTGGAAATTCATTAGGATTGCAACCAAAGAAAACTGCTGAATATGTAAATCAAGAGTTAAAAGACTGGGCTGAACTTGGTGTTGAAGGCCATTTTAAAAAGGATACAGGTTGGTTTGCCTATCACGAACTACTACGACAGCCCATTGCAAATTTAGTTGGTGCAAAGCCCTTAGAAGTTGTTGTGATGAATCATCTCACCGTGAACTTGCATTTGTTGATGGTTTCATTTTATCGTCCTACGAAAACACGTTATAAAATTATTTGTGAAGGTGGAGCATTTCCTTCTGATCGTTATGCATTGCAATCGCAAGTGAAATTTCATGGGTATGATCCTGCTGATGCACTGATTGAATTACAGCCTAGTGATGGCGAAGAAATAATTCGTCATGAAGATATTTTGAAAGCGATTGCAGATTGTGGTGATTCATTGGCATTAGTCATGTTTGGTGGTGTACATTATTTCACCGGACAAGTTTTAGATATGCCATCAATAACAAAAGCCGCTCATGCAGTTGGTGCGTATGCAGGTTTTGATTTAGCGCATGCGATGGGAAATATTCAACTGTCATTACACGATTGGGATGTTGATTTTGCTGCATGGTGTTCTTATAAATATTTGAATGGTGGTCCGGGCACTGTTGGTGGAATATATGTTCATGAGCGTCATGCTACGAATAAAGAACTGCCACGTTTTGCAGGTTGGTGGGGAAATGATCCAACAGAACGTTTTAAAATGCCACATCAATTTGTTCCCGTTGCTTCTGCAGATAGTTGGCAATTAAGTAATGCACCGATATTACCAATGGCAGCATTGCGTGCATCATTAGAATTGTTTGAAGAAGCAGGAATAAATCGTTTAGCAACAAAAAGTTTTGCGCTAACAACATTTTTACTTTTCGTGATTCGTGATGTGCTGAAGAAAAAAAATAAAGAAGAGCTCATTCAAATTTTAACACCATTTGAATCACAAAAAAGTGGTTGTCAGTTGTCGTTACAATTTAATGAAAATGGAAGAGCGATTTTTGATCAACTAACAAGTGCTGGAGTGATTGCCGATTGGCGTGAACCAGATCAAGCAGGAAGAGGAAGTGGTGTTATACGCATAGCTCCTGTGCCGTTGTACAATTCGTTTGAAGATATTTTTAAGTTTGGCAAATTGTTAGAAGGAGCAATTTGATAGAGCGTTATTATGGGAGTTATTTGTAAATTAAATTTGCAACAAATGAACTCAATGATGAACTTGTTTAGTAATTTATTTTTACAAATATTGTAACTGATTGCGCAACACTATTACTTAGCGGATTTCGTTTTGAAACTTCAAAAAGGGGTGAACTTCGTAGCCGCATATTATCAAATAATATAATTTTTCTTGCGAATGAAAAATATGAATTTAGCAGATTTCTCGACATTTATTGAAACTTCTTTTGTGCGTTCTTCACTGTTCTTTCTTGCGTTATCTATGTATTGTCGCTTTGTGTTAATCGTTATTGAAATGGGTTTATTAAAATAACATCTTTATCGTCTGCCGAAGGTCCATAAGTTGCTGGAACTGGTACGTCTAAAAGTCTGAAATACATGCCAAGTTGCGAACGGTGATGCACTAAATGGTTCATGCAAAATAATCGGGCAACTTGTCGTTTTGGCAACGTAAAAAGAATGTCGTCTCCGTGTGTCATTGACCATTCTTTTTCAAATTCTTCATCCTTGACATTTGTTAGCGAAGTTTTAGCGTTTGCCAATAAGTTATCAAAATATGAAAGTAGTTCGTCTTTGGTTTTTATGACCTTTGGTTCAAAGTCAATGAAGTCAAGTTTGTCATTGTCAATACAAGATGTCAACCACGCAATAATTTCTGCAACGTGTATGGAAAGTCTTCCTAAAGTTTCTGATTTTTCGGTCGGCTTATATTGAATTTTGTCAAACGGAACACTTTCTAAATATCGTCTTGTTACCGCTGCTTCTAAAGTTAGTTCTTCTAATAATTCTTGTCCAATTGTCATTGATAAAATTTTATTTTTTTGTCTCTTGAATTGTTTGTTACACGGTCGCTATAGTTTGCCACGCAACGTTTATTTCACGAATTGATTAAAACTCTTCTTTTAAATCAATGAAAGTAATTGTTAGCATATCCCCTAACCGACAAATTAAATTTGTAATTTTATCCACGTAATGGTTTTTGTTGTTCAAAACAAAATTACGACAATTTGATTGGTGCTTGAAAGAACACTTACTCTTTTTTAAAACTTTAGTGAGTTGCTCAAGATAAGGTAATAAAAAACATGATGAAAAAGATATTCAATTCCATTTCATTGCTGCTATTAATTGCATGTAGCAAAACATCAATAGCTCAAACAACGCCATTCAGGGAGTTATTCAACAGTAATTACACAACAAATCAAAGTGGATACGCAACGCTTTTCAATAATTATACAAATGCTTTGGCAGCAGGAGATATCAACGAAGATGGTTTCAAAGATGTTGTTTCTGTAGGTTATTATTCCTTCAATACAAATAATTATATTTCGATTCAATATGGAAATTGTAAAGCTACATTTTATGATTCGTTAGTAACACTTTTTGTTCCCGGAATTATCTATCCAACAGCTATCGATCTTGTAGATTTAAATCATGATTCCCACCTAGATATTATTGCTGAAGGTCAGGGATTTTTGCTTTATTATCAAGGTGATGGTCACGGATTTTTTGCAGCACCGGTAATTTCAAATGTTCCGGTTCAATTTATTACACCGTATGTTTCCAATTTCACGGTTGCCGATTTTAATCAAGATGGAAATTTGGATTTGTATACTAATGTTGCAGATAATATTGGGTCAACAGCAAGCATTCAATTTTTTATGATGTATGGTGATGGAACTGGTAATTTTATAGATGCAGGTTTAAATTTTAACACCATTTATCCTGCTAACGGATCCTGTATTGCCATCGATGTAAATAATGATTCAATACCTGATATTGCTCAAATGAATGGAACAGTTTTGATTAATAACGGCGGTTTGATCGATACTATTCCTCAAGGTGGAATAACATTTAATGGAATAAATCCTGAATTCCGTAACATGAAAACGCTTCAGTCAGATGCCGATACTAACATGGAATTCTATGCAATTACTGATAGTGCTTTGTATGCCGGCGATATTAATATTGTATCACCTTCCATCGCTCAGAAAATTTCTTTTGCCGATGAAATTATTAGTTTCGCTGTAGGTGATTTTGATAACGATGGGTATGTTGATGATGTTGTTGTGGAACTAAAAAGTGGAGTTGCAAAATTTTTTAGAGGGGATGCAAATCTTCTCAACGCCGTTACAACAAATTATTTTGGAACGCTATCTGGTTATTTGATTTCTGCTGATATTAATGGTGATGGGAATTGGGATATTATCTCAGGAGGAAATAAAAAAGTAAATATCAATTTAGGAAATTTTCGTTTCTCGGATGTGAATGCTATTCCATTAAATGGACCAATAAGAGGAACTTGTGTTGCCGATTTCGACAGAGATGGTTTTGAAGATGTAGCTGCATGTTTGAATACAACAGGAAATAATGTATCAATTGTTTTTGGTAAAGATTGCGGCATCAGTGAAGTGAAAGAATTTCCGGGAACACTTCAGTCGAATGAAATTAAAGCAGGATATTTTAACAATGATTCACTTCCCGATTTAGTGGTGTCAAATCAACTCTACAATAACATTTATGTTTATCTGAATTTAGGAAATAGAAATTTCTCAGCACCCACAACGTATACTATAAATCATCATAATGTGCAACCAGTGGTTTACGATTTTAATCGTGATGGTTACGATGATATTTTTATGTTGAGTACCTCTCCTGTTGTTTATAATATGATTTTCGCAGATCCTTCTGGTAATGGAACTTTCGGAACTCCTACTGCTCCTCAAAGTGCTGCAACTATTTCTGTTTATGGTGCTGATCCAGAAATTGCCGATTTTAATCACGATGGAAATATGGATGTAAGTATTTCACATGACAATGCGCTTGGGCAACGCATGACAATTCTCTACGGCGATGGAACAGGAAACTTTCCGGCTAATCAAATCACCTCTTATTCTTATGGCTCATCAGTACTTTATTGCGCTCCAATGCAATTAAACAATGATGGCTATGTTGATATGATCGCTACTTCAGGTTTAGGAAATTATAGTACTGCTTTTTACTGCCGTGATTCAACTTCTGGAATTTGGGGAACTTGCAATGCAGTAAATCTCCCTTACGGAATGCTTACGCTTACTGTTTGTGATTTAAATAATGATAGTATCAATGATTTCGTTGGTAATGCTTCTTCTTTTGCAAGTGGTATCTCTCTCCCATGTTTGCTTAAACCTGATTTCTCATTGACTTCTTATCAGCAACAAATAAATGCAGGGTATTCGAAATCTGTTGCAGTTGATTTTAATGCGGATGGCTTCAAAGATTTATGTTTTTTCTCTGGAAATTCTTTAATCCCATTTCAGAATACTATGCCGGGGAATCCTGGTTTGTTTCAATCAATGGATACGCTTTATGTAGTTCCACAACGTAGTACGATAACACCAACATCGTACGAATGGTTCCTTAATAACGTTAGGATTGCAGGAGCTAATCTGCCTCGGCTTACTCTCGTCTCAACAGGAACCTATCATGTAGGTTTGGCATATCCTGATGGATCTTACGTTACATCGAAATTTGTGGTGACAGCAATTGGAACAGGATTACAGGAAAACAAAAAATATGCGCTAGAAATTTTTCCGAATCCAACAAATAATTTTCTTACAATAAAATGTAATAACGAAAATCATCTACCGCAAAAAATTGAAGTGTTGAATCTCCTTGGCGAACATTTATCAATCTCCTCAAAGACAAATGGCAATACTCTTATCTTAGATGTTACATCATTAAATGCAGGTGTTTACATGCTCCTGATTACGCAAAATGAGCAGTTGATCACAAGAAAATTTGTGAAAGAATAACAACGTTTATAAAATAAGAAATCTCTAAGGAAGGCAAAAGTGTCTCAATAATTTTTCCATTAAAATACCTTCTGTTTCCGCCTTGTAATTCTTCTCTATACGATGGCGCAATATAACAGCAGCAATAGCTTTCACATCTTCACTATCAGGAGAGTATTGGTATTATTACCTTTCTTTGTAGGAAACCTTAATTTGAAAACCAAGTTGTTTTATGCTGTCCACTACCTCATAAAAGTATATTTATGATGGAAGACGCTACTTGGTTACGTTTATTGGCATCAGGAGATAGATCTGCATTTAATGAATTAGTTAAACGTTATGGGCAAAGAGTAATTAACACTTGTTATCACTTTTTATTAGATAAAAAAGATGCAGAGGATGTATCGCAGGAAGTTTTTATTGAAGTCTTCCAGTCTATCAAATTTTTTCGTGCTGATGCTAAATTTTCTACATGGATTTACCGTATTTCGGTTACTAAATGTTTAGATGAAATAAAAAAGAGAAAGCGCAAAAAACGTATTACTTCACTGGGGAAAATGTTTCATTTAGATGAAGTGGCAAATTGGATTGCCGGAGGAACAATGCCTGACAAACAATTGCATGAACAAGAAAAAATGAAAGATGTGATGAAGGCATTAAATACTTTGCCAGACAGTCAAAGGATTGCTTTTACATTGAGTAAAATTGATGGCTATACCAATCTTGAAATTGCCGAAGTCATGAACACCACCACCATCGCAATTGAATCATTGGTATATCGGGCTAAAAAGAAAGTTGGGAAAGTATTAGAAAGGATCATTAAAGAATAATTCCCCAAATAATATCAATTTATATTAAGTATTGGTATAAGTGCCAGAATATGAAATATTAATCGTCATACAAAATAAGAGAAATGAAAAAGCAGGAATTAGAAAATAGAGTGAGTCAAGCACTTCATGAATTTTATTCTATGGAAAATCTTCAGCCATCAGATGAATGGAAGGATTCATTGATGCAAAAACTATCAGTTGCTAAACCCAATTCAATAGTAACTTATTCAACTTCAAAGTTGGCCATAATAATTTTGTTTATTATAATGGCAAATGTCGGTTTTGTTTTTAGGACAATAATGAAAGATTCGCAGCAGATCCCAAGACGGGCTAATGAATTACAAGTGATTTCAAAAGAATTATTAATTAATTCAAGTACAATAAACAATTAATTTATGGATATTTTTGCACAAAAAAAATTATTAGTTCGGTTAGTCATATTTCTTACTGCATTGAATTTATTTTCAATCGGTATTTTTTTATGGATGGATTTCTCCCATGACCACCAGCCCGAATTGTTTCCTCACCATAATGAATATCGTGATGTCTCAATTATTTTAAAGAAAGAATTAAACCTATCAGATATACAAGTTGAACAAATAAAAAGCCTTCGCTTAGAGGTTTTTGAAAAAGAAAAAGCATTGGCAACAACAATTCGTGATGAAAGAGATTCTATGAATGAGGCTATGTTTAATAAAGTTACTAATGAAGATGAAGTAAAAGCATTAGCAAAAAACGTTGCCGATAATGAGTATCAAATGGAACTGTTGCGAATTGAACAAGCGCAACAACTGAAAGCTCTTTGTACTCCCGAACAATTGGAAAAATTTAAAGATTTAGTATTGGAAATTCGTGATTACTTAAGGCCAGATAACCAAATGAAAAAAAATAGAAATATATAATTGTGGAAAATAAGTATAAAACCATTGGTAATTGGCTAACAGGAATAAATAATTCGAATGAAAATGATTTAGTAAAAGTGCACACTAACTCCGCAAAAGAGAAATTAAAAATTTATTTGTTTGATGAAATAAAAAATTCTTAAATTAAATTAGTTAACACGCTGGGATAAATAGTTTTGCAGACTACATCAGATGTAATAAAAGTAAGCAAAATTTCAAACCGAATATATTTTCAGAAATTGAATTAGGAAAATTTCAAGTCAGTAAAAAATATATTTCACGATTATCAACCAAGAATAAAATAATTTATTTATTGTGCCAGAAATAGAAAATATTGACGTCTAATGTAATTGTATCCATAAGTTACAAAGACTATTAAAAAATAAAATGAAACCAAAAAGTCTCATGAATACAGAATTAAAATAATAAAAACATGCGTAAAAACATACTTCGTTGCCTACTTGTAGTCATCTCATTAACTTTAACATTCAATGTTAATGCTCAATACAATTCACTATGGATTCCCGACACTATATCAGGGACTAATTTTAATCTGACGCTTAGTGACACCTTTGCACAATTACGGCCAGGCAATCAAACTATAACAGCAGGAATTAACGGTAGTAAGTTTTGGGGACCCACTTTAATTTTTAATCAGGGAGATACAGTGCACATGATTGTTCAGAATAATCTGAACGACTCAACAACTATTCACTGGCATGGGATGCACTTGCCTGCGGTGATGGATGGCGGGCCTCATCAAGTAATTCCTCCTGGTACAATTTGGCAACCCTACTGGAAGGTAACTAACAACGCAGCTACATATTGGTATCATCCGCATTTGCATAACATGACAATGGAGCATCTTACAAAAGGACTTGGCGGATTTATTATTGTTAGAGATCCGATTGAAGCGGCACTTATATTGCCACGAACTTATGGAGTTGATGACTTTCCAATAGTATTAACTAGCCGAGGTTACGATGCCACGAATCAATTTACGGTAACAAATAATATAAATATAAGTGAGTACGGTGATTATATGTTAACGAATGGCACTCCGAACGCACAGGTAAGTTTGCCTAAACAATATGTTCGGTTACGAATTTTGAATGCAGAAATTGAAAGGGGATACAATTTAGGGTTTAGTGATAGCAGAACCTTTTACATTATTACCAATGATGGCGGTTTGCTTAATGCACCTGTTGCTGTTACAAGAGTGAAGATGATGGTTGGTGAACGTATTGAAATTTTAGTTGACTTCAGTGCTGATGCTGTTGGTTCAAGTTTAGATTTAAAAGCATTTAATACAGGACAAGTTTTCGGATTTCCAGGAGCAGAGCCACAGCAGAGCGGATTAAATGGAAGTTTATTAAACAATCATGACTTTGCAGTTTTGCATATTAATGTTGCAGCAACAACTGCTAATCCTGTTACAACTATGCCAACAACTTTAGCTAATAACACGTATTGGACAGCTGCAAATGCAACGGTAAACAGGACAATAAATGTTACTCCAGGTACTGGAATTGGTTTGTCAGAATTTGCTTTTGATAATACTGCTTTTGCTTTAAATACAATTAATAAAACAGTAAACGTAAATACAATTGAAGAATGGACAATTGTAAACAGCAATATTTTTAGTCATGCTTTTCATATTCATGATGTACAATTTAAAATTGTAGCGAGGAATGGAAGTGCAAGTGCAGTTGGGAATTACGAATCAGGTTGGAAAGATGATGTGTATTTACCAAAAGGCGGAACCGTTTCATTTGTTGCCAAGTTTGATGATTATTCTGATCCTACTCACCCGTTTATGTATCACTGTCATTTCTCAAATCACGAAGATGGTGGCATGATGGGACAATTTGTTGTTACAGGAAATGCAACTGGTATTTACGAGACGACACAAATACCAAAAGATTTTTCAATTTATCCTAATCCCGTTAATAATAAATTATACATCTCCTTTGATGATCCAACCATGCAAGCATATTACATTAAAATTAATAACACAGCAGGCAAAACTATTTACATGCTTCCTCGCCCTCAATTGCAAAATGGAATTGACATTAGCACTTTGGCGGCTGGAGTTTATGTAATGCAATTAACAGATGAAAAAACAAAGCAAACGATAACCAAAAAATTTATCAGACAATAAATACAATGAAAAAATCAATAATAGTTTGTTTATTATTTCTTTTTGTTTTATCTGTAAAAGCACAGCAAACAGTAGGGTTATTTACAAACAATGCAGGCTCGTTAGATGGCTATGTTTTATTTGCTCCAATACGTGTTGATACCACTTATCTTATTGATAAATGTGGCAAAAATATTCATCAATGGGCAAGTCCTTACAATCCCGGAATGTCAGTTTATTTACTTCCTGATGGAAGTTTGTTAAGAAGTGAAAAGTTACAGAATGCTTCTTTTAACGGTCAGGGATCTGCGGGTGGAATGATTGGAAAATATGACTGGAATAATAATCTATTATGGTCTTATACTATTTCAACCACTACCGAAATTCAAAACCATGACATTTGTCCGTTGCCAAATGGAAATATTATAGTAGCAATATGGACGAGTTACACTGCTGCACAAGCAATAGCCGCAGGAAGAAATCCAGCAATTCTTGGTAATTTTTTGTGGAGTGCAAAATTAGAAGAGATACAACCTGTCGGCGCTACTGGAGGAAACATTGTGTGGCAGTGGAATCTCTTTGACCATCTTGTTCAAGATTATGATTCAACAAAAACAAATTTCGGAGTGGTTACAGATCACCCTGAACGTCTTAATATTAATTTTAATGGTACCAATACTGCAACACAGGTTGATTGGATACATTTGAATTCAGTAACTTACAATCCCACTCTTGACCAGGTATTATTTAGTTTTCATAATTTAAGTGAAATATATATAATAGATCATAGCACTACTACAGCTCAAGCAGCTACACACAGCGGCGGAACACATAATATAGGAGGAGATTTTTTATACCGCTGGGGAAATCCACAGGCATATAATAGAGGAACTGTAGCAGACCGAAAGTTATTTCTGCAACATGATCCTACTTGGATTCCGCAAGGATATCCGGGTGAAAATAAAATTATGATTTTTAACAATGGTGTTAACAGACCTGGCGGTAATGCTGCATCCGTTGATATTATTTCGCAACCTATTGATGCTTTCGGAAATTACACTTTAGTTGCCGGTCAGCCATATGCTCCTGCAGCTACTGATTGGAGTTATATGGCTACCGTGCCAACAAGTTTTTATACTCCTGTAATGGGCGGTGCTCAACGACTCATAAACGGGAATACTTTAATATGTGAGGCTACTAAAGGAAATTTATTTGAAATAGATTCATTAAATAATATTGTTTGGGATTATAAGAATCCGGTTGATAGCACAGGTCCGATTTCGCAAGGGACAATCACACACTTAAACGAAACATTTAGGTGTGTTTTTTATCCTACTAACTACAGTGGTTTCATCGGACATACTTTAGTACCTGGAATTCCAATTGAATTGAATCCATTGCCATACAATTGTACAATGGCAACAGGGTTGAATGAACCAAATAATGTTTCTGATATAATTTCACAAGCATATCCTAATCCATTTACAACACATATTAATTTTCTATCAAAAAGGGGAGATGAAAAATTTGTTTTAAGGGATTGCTTAGGACAAATTCTTTATAGTGGTCTGCAAATCGAGACACAAGATTTTTCATTTTTAGCAAATGGAATTTATTTTTTACAAATCACAATTGATAAAAACAAAATTGCTGTTACAGAGAAAATTATTAAGGAATGAAAAATAAAATTATCAAAACGTTCTTTATCTTCTTAACTACAGCTACGGTAATGTTAATTATTTTGTCTTTGCAAAGTTTCCGATATGAGACCAAGTCAATTAATGGTAACACCATTGCCGATTTTAGTTTAAAAAATGTTGATGGAAAAAACATTTCATTGTCTAACTATAAAAACGCGAAAGGATTCATTGTTATTTTCACTTGCAATCATTGCCCGTTTGCAAAATTGTATCCTGAAAGAATGAGTAAACTGAATACGAGATACAAATCATTAGGTGTGCCTTTAATTGCAATCAGTTCTACAGATACAACAGCGTATGAGGAAGATACTTATCCTAAAATGGTTGCGAAAGCAAAGCAAGAAAAATTTAACTTCCCTTATTTATTTGATGGCACACAAACGGCAGCAAAGAATTTCAGAGCGCAAAAAACTCCTCATGCCTTTGTGGTGTGGAAGGAAAAGGGCAAATACGTAATTAAATATAACGGAGCTATTGATGACAATGGTGCTGAGCCAGAAAAGGTAAAAAATCAATATGTCGCAAATGCTGTTGACGCATTGTTACAAGGAAAGGAAATTGAAATTACAGAATCAAAATCATTGGGCTGTCAAATACACTTCAGAAAATAAATAAGCATAATTCAAAATGAAAACCAAAAACTTTTTAGTAATATTCCTATGGCTGTTGAGCAACTTGCTTTCGGCTCATACCATAAATTACGATAAATTAATACTAAAACATTGGATAGTTGAAAAGGAAAACAAAACCGTTGAAGGTTCTTTTTACATGTATAAAAACGGTAATGTTTTCATCGAAGACGCAAATGATAATATTATAAATTATCCGTTAGCATATTTTTCTAAAGCAGACCAAACATTTGCACTAAAAAAAGCTGAGTGGGTGAAGGAATTAAATTATAAACTAATTGTTCAGCATACTGATAAGGTAGAAAAAAAATCTACATTTGATATTAAAATTTCAATTGCAGTATTAATTCTTTTTGCGATTGGTTTTTACTTTTATAGCGTTAAAGATAGATCAAAATTAAAATATTTAATTCCTATTTTAGTGATTGGTATTGGCATGACACTGTTCAGTTTTACAACCAATGTTATTCAATCTATGCAAAGTACAACCGACCCACTTTTTGTTGATTCAGCATTCACACCATTCAAACCAAATGTATATACGCATTGGGATGCTAATTATTTTTATGTAGAATCAATTGGCATACCTACAACACATACAATGATGACTGGTATTACAAGTTGGCAACAGCAAGTTCCTATTCCGCAATGTTATATTGGCAACAATCCATGGAGCATTCCATTAAATCCTGTTCTTGCAGCAACGCCAGTTTCAGTAAGTCCTGCACATTTTACAAGAGGCGCAATTGCGGTAGCTGTAAATGGCATTGCTATTTTTAATCCTTATACCAATACGGGTGCAGATGCATTCCTTACAGGACAATTAGATAATTGGGGCGGACATTGCGGTCGTGCTGATGATTATCACTATCATATTGCACCAATGAGTTTATATAATTTCATCTCTCCAACTTCGCCAATAGCATTTGCCTTAGACGGTTTTGCAGTATATGGAAATTTAGAACCTAACGGCGCTGCGATGGCTCCACTTGATACAAACAATGGACACTTTGGTACAAACGGAGTTTATCATTATCACGGCGTAGCTGCCGCACCTTACATGATTGGCAAAATGGTTGGACAAGTTATCGAAGACAGCACGTTTCAGATTATTCCACAGCCACATGCAAATCCTATCCGACCTGCTGGTACACCTTTAAATGGTGCTGTGATTACAAGTTGCAAACCCAATGCAACTAATAATGGATACACATTAAGTTACACATTGAGTGGGAACACCGATTCTATAGTTTACAATTGGAATACTAGTGGTTTATATACATTTAAATTCTACACGATAGCAGGCAGCACAACTTCAACGTACACTGGGTTCACGCCGTGTTTAGTTCCTACATCACTAAACGAAATCACATCATCTGCTAATGATGTAATGATTTATCCAAATCCAACACATGAAAGTTTTTCTTTGCGATTAGGTAATGCTATTCTGGAAAAAGATGTTCAACAAATTTCAATTTATAATTTGAAGGGAGAACTAATTTACAAGTCGGAACATTATCAACAAACCACTGCAATTAAAAACTTGTCAAAGGGGACTTATATTGTGAAAATTCAATTAGCAAAAAATCAATTAACTAAAAAACTAGTTATTCAATAATAATTTAAAACAGCAAACCTAAATTTAATGAAAAGGATTTTTTATTTAAGCTTATTGTTGTTGCCATGTTATTCATATTCACAGTATGTGGGAACGGCATCTGTCACACAAGGATTAGCAACAACTACATCTAATAATCTTTACACATGTACCAATGGAAGAGTCGCCAACATCGGTATTATCACTGCTACAAATTCTACCATTTGGACAGTTCCTGCACTCGTTAATTTTACAAACTCGAATTTTCCGTTTGCATCTGATCTTTATAATCCCTGTACAGGTGCAACGAATGCAACATCAACATTGGCTTTGGCCACATTAAATGGCTCTGATATTATTATTGTTGATTCAACAGGTGAGTTAATAACAGCTTTCATTTTTGCAGATAATTATTTTGAAATGTACATCAATGGAATTGCTGTTGGCAAAGACAATGTACCTTACACACAATTTAATTCAAACATTATTCGTTTTAGGGTGAAAAGACCATTTACTATTGCAATGCTGTTAATTGATTGGGAAGAACACTTAGGTGTTGGTTGCGAAGTCTCTAATGGTTTTCAGTATCACATGGGTGATGGAGGAATGGTTGCTGTTTTTAAAGATTCAACAAATACTATTATTGCAACAACAGGAAATGATTGGAAAGCACAAACTTTTTATACTTCACCAATTATTGATTTAACTTGTCCGTCTGAAAATAATTCACAACGGCTTTCAAATAATTGCAATACACAAGATTCAAACAATGGAACAAGTTTTTACGGTTTGCATTGGAGCAGACCATCTAATTGGATGGATGCCTCTTTCAATGATTCAATATTTCCAACGGCAACAACGTATACTAATGCAACAGTTGGAGTAAACAACAAGCCAGCATACACCAATTTCACAAATATTTTTGACGATCCTTCCAATGATGCGCAGTTCATCTGGAGCACTAATCTTATTTTAGATAATGAAGTAATTGTACGTCATACAGTTTCATCCATTACTGGCATGTTGCAAAATGAAGACATGAATAAAGCACTGCACCTTTATCCCAATCCTACAAAAAACGAATTCCATATTTCATTTAACAAGATCTTTAAAAGTAACGAAATTAAAAACATCACTGTTTATAATTTATATGGAGAAAAGGTTTTTGAGACAAATAAATATTCGGAAAAAATATCTCTTAATAATATTCCATGTGGAGTTTATGTTGTTACCGTTGCTATTGATGATTATAAATTAAATCAAAAGTTAACCATTCAATAAATGAAAAAGATAATTCTTTGTACACACTTTTTTCTTATGGCATTAATGTCCTGTGCTCAAAGCATCAGCAAAACCATGTCGCGCTTACCTGACACGGGCGAAACAGTAAGTTATACAACAACATTTGGAGAAGACAATGACTATACAATCAATGTTCCGTTTTTTATACTGAACGGAAATGGAACAGTTACTGACACCATTACGGGATTGATGTGGCAGCAAACCGACGGTGGAGAAATGACAATTGAAAATGCAATTGTATACTGCGACACACTTGTACTAGGAGGTTACACAGATTGGCGTTTGCCTAATGTGCATGAGTCATTTAGTATACTCAATCATCAACATAGCAATCCGGCTTTAGATAATTTAGTGTTTACAACAACACTTGCCGAATATTGGTGGACAAGTATCAGGCAGGCAAATGACAGCAGTAAAGTTTGGGTAACAAATTCAGGAGGAGGCGTTGGGAATCATCCCAAAACAGAAACCATTAGTGCTGGTGGGATTAAACGTTTTCACACTAGAGCAGTAAGAGAAATTACAACTCCATCAGTAATTTCAAATCATTTTACAGACAATGGCGATGGAACAATTACAGATAATATCACCAATTTAATTTGGCAACAAATTCCAAATGTAGATACCCTTACATGGGAACAATCACTCATCTATGCTGATTCCCTTTCAATCTTAAGTATGAGTGACTGGCGACTGCCAAACATTAAAGAGTTGCAATCTATCAACGATGAATCATTAGTCAATCCTTCATTAAATGCAAATTTCTTTACTGGAGTTACAGCAAAAAAATATTGGTCTTCGACCTCCTTGCCTAATCAAACAACCAAAGCATGGTATTTAGATACGCAGTTCGGAATCACAACATACGATTTAAAAGCGCTAAAACATAATATAATTTGTGTGAGAGGGAATCAAATAGCGACATGGGTAAACGAAGTTAAAATGTTGAATGTTTCTGTATTTCCGAATCCTTTTAATTCATACATAAGTTTCAAAAATGTAAATGACAAAGAAATATATGAACTTACAAATTGTATCGGACAAATAATATATTCTGGACCCAATATTGAGCAACAAAATTTTTCTTATCTCTCAAATGGAATTTACTTTTTAAAGGTCATTGGTATAGTAAATACAGAGGTAAAATTGCTAAAAATGTAAATATTTGTCAATGACATCTTTTGAAATCGTAAAACAATATACGCAATTAGGATTTGCACATGTAATACCATTGGGCTTCGACCATATACTTTTTATTCTTAGTATATATTTTCTCAATTCAAATGTAAAAACGGTAATTATCCAATGTTCTGTTTTTACTATTGCGCATAGCTTTTCATTAGGGCTAACAGCAGCGGGCTACATTATACCCAATACAAGAATTATTGAAGCCCTTATTGCATTGTCTATTTTGATTATATCTGTTGAAAATATAGTTCACAACAACATTAGTCCTTACCGATTAATAATCATTTTTATTTTTGGATTGGTACATGGAATGGGCTTTGCAAAAGCATTGAAAGAAATTGGTTTGCCACAAGATAATTTTATTAGTGCATTATTGTCCTTCAATGTGGGAGTTGAGTTTGGACAAATTACCATCATATTATTGACTTATTTTTTATTAAGCAAATGGTTTAGTAAAAAAGTTTGGTACAAAGAGAAAATTGTTTATCCAATTTCCAGTGTTATTGGATGTATTGCGCTTTATTGGACAATTGAAAGAATAATTTTGGGGTAATAGTTATATCCACTCTTAGTATAATTTAGTTCAAAGAAGCGACGTAATATTTTATTTCAACAAGGAATAAAAATAGTTGCATGTCCATATCTACGGAACTATTTTTTGAAGATGTGTAAATGAATAAGAACAAGTTTACTGGACTAATTTATATTATATATTGATGTAATCACAGCAGATGGGCTAATGGTATTCATCTTTTGAACTGAAAACAAATTATAATATAAACTTACGAAAATAAATCTGTAAAACTTGGACTGAAATTTGAAAATAAATTTAAGAAAATAAATCTTATTGGAACTTTTTTGATCAACAAGCTCCTTCAAATATAAAAGTAATAACACATTGGATTCTCAAAATTTCATAGGTTGCTGATTTAGTGAAAAAAATCATGAAGGATCGTACTATTTTGAAAATGGGCTGAACTTTTATACTATTCTACTTTAATGAAAGGAATCATTATTTTCAAAATCTATTTTAAAAAATAATTTATAAGTAACCACTTATGGCATTAAAATCTGTTATATTTGTTAAATGTTGTTGTTTTTAGCAAAGTTGACGCTGTAATCTCACTATTTGTGATAATGCTTGCCCAAATCCGACTATCAGTGATAGCATGAAAAGTATAATTTGATGTTGAATAATCTAATATTGATTTATAGTATTGAAAATTCAATGAAATTTCATTTTTAAAGAAAATACAAATGAATAAAAGTGGGCCAATTATAATAATTGAAGATGATGCGGATGATAGAGATTTCCTCAAAGAAATATTTGAAGTACTTAATTATGAAAATGAAATTATTTACTTTGAAGACGGTGAAAGCGCACTTGAACACTTAATAAATGAACCATTTGAACCATTCCTTATTATTTCTGATATTAACATGCCAAAATTAAACGGAATTGAATTAAAGGAAAAAATTCAAAACAATGAAAATTTGAGATTAAAATGTATACCGTATTTGCTCTTTACAACAAGTGCCAATCAGCAACATGTTATTGATGCATATTCAAAATCAGTACAAGGTTTCTTCGTCAAACCAAATAATATGGAAAAATTATTTGAAATAATTAAAAAGATAGTTGAGTACTGGCAAGAATGTGAATCTCCAAAATTTATTAAGTAAGCAATAGTATTTATTTCATCTTTTAAAACAAGTGTAAGAAATTAATTTTGATAGGAAATTTAAAATGTGAAGCTTTATAGATGATGAAATAACATTAAAAAAGATAAAGCAAATAATTTGCATTCTAAATATTGCACCTTCATTCTCGTCTTTTACTGAAACGCATATTGTCAATGGGAACTATGTGTTTTTCGTTATCAAAATTTCATTAACTTTACTATAAATTTCAATCATGAAAAAATTAATAGTCATACTTTTTATTTTCCTAGTAAATAATATTTCTGGATACGCTCAAATTCCAAACCCAGCTCTCATTGGTTATTGGCAAAACTGGAATGATGTAAATTCACCTTATATTCCACTTGACCAAATTGATTCTCGATATAATATCATCGATGTTGCTTTCGCTGTTCAACAATTTGGTACCGACTATCAAATGGAATTTATTCCAGATCAAGGATCCGTCCCAACATTTGTAAATAAGATTCAGCTATTGCAAAATCAAGGAAAAAAAGTTATCATTAGCATTGGAGGAGCAACTGCGCCTATTTCATTAAACAATAGTATGGAGCGTGATTCATTTATTAGTTCAATGAATCAAATTATAAATACGTACGGTTTTGATGGAATCGACATCGATTTTGAAGGGAGTTCTATACTTGTAACGGGTGGAACTATTGCAGCGCCAACTGATCCTATCATCATCAATCTTATTTATGCGATTAAGCAAATCATGAGTGATTATTATTCGGTGCACAATAAAAAATTAATTTTAACGATGGCACCCGAAACAGCATTCGTGCAAGGTGGAATGTCTGCTTACGGTGGTATATGGGGTGCTTATCTTCCTGTGATAGATGCATTACGTGATTCATTAGAAATTTTGCATGTGCAACTTTACAACAGTGGAAGTATGTATGGAATTGATGGTAATGTTTACACACAAGGAAATGTTGATTTTATTATTGCAATGACGGAGGCGGTGATACATGGCTTTAATACTGCTGGAGGATTGTTTGCAGGGTTGCCGGCAAGTAAGGTAGTGATAGGATTACCAGCGTGTTCTAATGCGGCGGGTGGAGGTTTTGCGGATACAACAGCAGTATGGTCGGCGGTAAATTATTTAAGAGGGACGGGAGTTAAACCAGGCGTCTATACTTTAGCACAGGCTGGAGGTTATCCTACACTTCGAGGATTGATGACATGGTCGATAAATTGGGATGCTATAAATACTTGCGCAACAACCTATCAATTTGCTAATAATTACTCGAGTATTTTTAATGTGACTACTTCGTTAGATGATTTACCATTATCAAATTCAACAATTAAAATATTTCCGAATCCAGCAAGTAAAAACATTACTATTGAAAGTAATTTATTTCAATTGAAAGAGATCATCGTTTATACTATTCTTGGTGAGCAAGTAATTCGTGATATAAATCCAAATCCACAAAAGGAAACGTTACAATTTTCTATTTTTACTAATGGATTATATTTGATTCATATCAATACCGATGAAGGAAGTTTTGTTAAGAAAATAGAGATTCAGGAGTAGGAAGATGATTTAAATGTTGGTGAAGCTATATTTAATTTATGGATAAATATCTATGTATTTTTAGCGTGAATACTTTGTTAGTAGCAACTAAAATAAACTAAACTTAAAAAAAATCAATTGAAAGAATCCGACATGTATCAAAATTTAGGGGCATACATAAACATTATTATTATGCTAGCTGCAGGTGTCTTCGGATTACTTTTAGCCTTTAAAAAGATTGACTTATCAAGAGGGAAACCCGAGAATAAGGATAAGTGGGAAAAATGGCATAAAGACCTTGGAAAGGCAATTAAAATCGTTTCAATTCTAATAATTATTGTTGGCATTTTTAACCTTGTCGTTCAGATATTAGGAGTATAGAAAACAATTGACCAATCACCAATAATTTTCTTAGTCCATAATTTTAATCACTCTATCGAATATTTTTAGCAGCTACTAACACCAGTGACCGTTGCACAACTTCATATAAAATATAATTTCAGATTTTTTAGATTGAATATGGTTTCATTAAAAGCTATTGTAGCTTGGCAGTTTTTTTTAAGTGTTGATTGAACAAAAAATGAAGCGTTGCTATAAGTGATATAATTACTTTATAGAATTTGGTTAGTAAAAGATTTGTTAATGGTTGTTCGATTGCTACTACTTGTGCATTTAATTTTTTGCTTAACCATTTAAGTAGCTTTTAAAACTTGTAGGTGAAGCACCAAATCCATCAATCAACTTTCTCCTAATCCATCTAATAGTAATTTTATTATTTCATTTGAAGGAACGATTGCAAAAGACTATGTGGAAATTCTAAACATACTTGGAGATAATGTTTTTGCAGATAATATTTTCAATAAATCGAAAAATGAAATTCATCTTAATAGTATTTTAAATGGATTTTTTTTGTGAAAATGTTTGATGGCAAAAGAGTATATTCTAAGAAAATAATTATTGAGGATTATTGATTCGAAAATGCAATTATTTAATTCTCTATAAATATTTTTCGTGTAAATGATTCTCCATTTTGTAAAACTTGAACTATATAAATTCCAGAAGACAATTCGGAAGTGTTCATCTTCAATTCCTTTTCACCAACATTAATTATTTTACTTGTTAATTTACGTCCAGTAATATCATAAACATTAATTGTTGATGTAACAGTTGATGCATCGCTAAATGTTATTTGTAAAATATGTTGTGTGTTATTCGTTAACATTGAAATTCCATTTGTGACGTTATGATCTTCTATTCCAGTAAGAGAGCTTGCCAACCAAATTGTTAAATTCATTAATAGTTTTTGATGATTTCCTGCTGCATCAGTAATGTAGCCATCATATAAAACATCATTAATATCACCAGTTCCATCGTCGGGAGGAGAGCTGTCGCCGAAGGCTGCAACTTTACCAGCACCGTATAATGCAGTTGCAACTAATACATTTTGACTGCCTTTTAGGCTTGTACTTTTCCAAACAAATCCTTTAACAGAACTATTCGCTATGGGATCCATTGTAATAGAAGTACCACTACTCCATAACACTTGTGTAACATTTCCTGCAGGTCCGTTTATGATAGGGTTAGTGGGTGTTGATTTTACATTCGTACTTGCATTAGAAAAAGAAAGATTATCAAATGAAATTCCAAATGGATTTGAAACAACTCCATTGTTTGTAAAAAAATCATCCCAAATTTGTGGTGAATCATTACCGTCGTTATTGCGATCTGATGCTGCATGATCGGATATCATAAACAAACTTCCGCCACTTTGAACAAAGCTTAACAACGCTGTTTTTTCAGAACTCGAAAAAATAATATTTGGTTCGCAAACAATAAAAATTTTATAGTATGATAAATCTTGAAGGTTACTTAAACTTCCAAATGTGATTTGTCCATTGTAAGGAAGTGTTTCTACTTGGAATCCTTTATTCACACAATCAATTGCCCAATGTGATAATCCGCCAGTCCAGTAGGTTTCGAGTGTACTTGCAGTAATACCACTTTGTGCTGGAATTGGAAATCTTGAAGGATTCGATTCATTACCTGTGCCTGCAATCGAAGGACCAGTATTACAGCCAATATTATAGGTGCTCGCATCAATTACCCAATCAGCATTTCCCGACATTTCAGATTTTGTAGCATCGAAGAGAATTTTAATGACCTGTGATTTCGCAAATGAATGCGCAAATAATAATAATATAACAACGAGAGTATTTTTTAATTTCATGTTTCAAAAATACAACGAATTAATGATTTTTAAGATGAATTCTAAGTAAGGAATAATTTTACATGACATTCTATAATAATGAGCAAAAAATTTCGATTATGTACTTGTATTCACTTAATTTGTAATCTCAATAAAAACTTTCTCCTATTTCATCTTTTATGCAAAAAATTACAATAGTTGGTTCTGGTCTGGTGGGTTCGTTATTGTCAATTTACCTCGCAAAACGTGGTCATCAGGTCAACGTTTATGAAAGAAGAGCTGATTTGCGTACGAACCGTATTTCTGCAGGAAGATCTATTAACCTTGCGCTTAGTGATCGCGGTTGGAGAGGGCTGGCAGCAATAGGTATTGAGCAAGAGATTCGAAAAGTTGCCATTCCAATGAATGGAAGAATGATGCATTCGGTAGATGGGAAACTTACGTATCAAGCGTATGGTAAATCCGGACAAGCAATAAATTCCGTTTCTCGTGGTGGATTGAATTGTGTTTTGATGGATATTGCAGAACAACATGGTGTGAAGATTCATTTTCAACAACGTTGTACGGGTATTGATTTAAAAACTGCAACTGCCTATTTTGAAGATGATGAACAAAAAAAATCAGAAGTACAATCTGATAGAATTTTTGCAACTGATGGAGCTTTTTCTGCTGGAAGATTACAGATGCAATTGAGTACAGATCAGTTTCAATATTCACAAAGCTATTTGGAGCATGGATACAAAGAGTTAACGATTCCACCAACAAAAGATGGTGAGTATGCAATGGATCCAAATGCGTTACATATTTGGCCGCGTTCAGCATACATGATGATTGCATTACCAAATTTGGATAAGAGTTTTACATGCACATTATTTTTTCCTCACAAAGGTGAGCCTTCTTTTGAATCATTAAATACAGAAGAGAAAACAATGAATTTCTTTAACACGATGTTTGCGGATGCTGTTCCAATGATGCCAACATTAAAGGATGATTATACAAACAATCCGTCATCCTCATTAGTTACAGTTCGTTGTTTTCCTTGGAGATATTCGGATAAAGTTTTATTACTTGGTGATGCTGCACATGCTATAGTTCCTTTTTATGGTCAGGGTATGAATTGTGGTTTTGAAGATTGCGTTGTTTTAAATGAATTGATGGATTTGCATGGCGAAAATTGGGAAATGATTTTTAGTGAATGTGAGCGATTGCGCAAACCTGATGCTGATGCGATTGCTGAGTTAGCATTAACAAATTTTGTTGAGATGCGTGATAAAGTTGGGCAAGAATCATTTTTATTACAGAAGAAAATCGAAGCTTGGTTTAGCGAGAAGCATCCTGATAAATGGATTCCATTATATACGATGGTGAGTTATAGTCCGCAGATTCGGTATAGCGAAGCGTTGCGCGAAGGAAAAAAGCAAGAGGCAATCATGCAACAAATTATGGCGATGCCTGATATCAAAGAGCAATGGAATTCAAATAATGTAGAAAATAAAATTTTGGAATTGCTTATGTAATTTCAATGTATGTTTTGCGTCGAATGTTTATACATCAATGAATAGTTTTTTTTTCGACCCTGAAGGGTTCGAATGGTTCATGCATCGGAGAATTTTACATCATCAAATGTTTATTAAATCGAACATTAATTGCATCGGAGAATTTTACATCATCGAATGATTTTTTTTCGACCCTGAAGGGGTCGAAAAGCCATAGCATACGGAGGAAGATTTTTTTTCGACCCTGAAGGGGTCGAATGATTTCGTCAACGAATTTATTTATTGGAAGAAGATTTTTTTTTCGACCCTGAAGGGGTCGAATAGCAATAGCATACGGAGGAAGAGTTTTTTGTCGACCCCGAAAGGGTCGAATGTTTTCGTCAACGCATTTATTTATTGGAAGAAGATTTTTTTTCGACCCTGAAGGGGTCGAATAGCAATAGCATACGGAGGAAGATTTTTTTTCGACCCTGAAGGGGTCGAATAGCAATAGCATACGGAGGAAGATTTTTTTTCGACCCTGAAGGGGTCGAAAAGCCATAGCATACGGAGGAAGAATTTGTTTTTCGACCCCGAAGGGGTCGAATGGTTCATGTATCGATTATTCACGGCATCAATTATTTATGACATCGGATTTTTTTTTTGCGTGAGGGATAGCAGCGAAAAGCCCGGAGCCATGTATTTGGTTATTCACCAATACTACATGGCGAGGACTTGCAACGTATAGCCCGCCCCAATTTTTGGTTTTTCACCAAAAATTGGGGCACGCCCAAAGGAATCAGAAATTTTTAAAGATTAACTTTTTCCAAAATTGCTTTTGCTTCATCGAGTGCGCGACGAACATGATTACGTACTTGAAAAACGCGTGACAATAATTTATTCACCTTCGCATCGGGAGCTTCTGATTCTATTTCATCGATCCATAAAACGGTGCCACTCATTCCGAATGTATCAAGAGGTGTTCTAAATTCTACCGTTGATTTTAAAATCGCATCTGCATCGTTATTGGAAATCGCATCATCTAAATTTTTCATCATCAATGGAAAGTCTTCGACATATTTGTACAATGTTTTCGAAGCTAATTTTGATTCTCCATTAACTTTCTCTGCAAAAACATCTGCGCGAATTAAAATTAATTCTACCGTTGAAAGGCGTGTTGTTAAATTTAATATTTCTTTCGTTGGCGGCACTGAAATTGCTTTCGCAACAACTTTTTCTGTAGGAGAAACAAGCGTTATTGTTTCAGAAACATTGTTTTTTATTTCTTGTTTCTCAACATTAATTTTCGGCGCACTTTCTTTTCGTTGAATAGCAACTGGAGGCGCTGAATTTAATCGTTGCACTTTTCCATTTAGCAAAAAAACTAAAATCAATAAAATCAAAATGCTGAAGCCCATGATCCAAATCAAACGATCATTATTGTCTGGACTTTTCGAAACCTCTTCTGGCTTTAATGCTGCTGCTTGCAGATCAATTTTATTTTGCAACGTTGTATTAATTTTCTTTAACGAATCCAATGCAACTTGATACACTACTTTATTTAAACTATCGCTAATTTTATTCGCTTCGCTTTGAGCTGCCATTGCTGATTTAACATTTCCGTTTGCGAGATGCCAGTTGGAATACGCTTCATAGCTACGACGGAGTTCTTCGCCACGAGCATATTGCGACGCCCATGTCATAGCAGAATCTAAAAACTTCGATGCGGGCTTTAATTTCTTTTGTTCTTGTAAATAAGTTGCAGTCCAAATAGCAGCTTTAATTTTACTTGAAGCATTGATGGCAGAAAGTGGTTGTGAAATGATCGTGTCTAAAGTTTGATAGGCGGGTAAAGGCTTGCCTGATTTCCAACTCTGAACGGCTCTTGTAAGCTGCTCTTTCAACAAACTATCGGGTAGCGAACTATCAGGTGATTGCGCAAAAATGTTCCCACAAATGAGCGTAAAAAAGACAGCAATACAGAATGCAAAGTGAGAAAATTTACATGGAAGAGGAGAAGAATCGTTTATCATAACAGTGGCAAAAATAGTCACTCTAGACCATCTTTAGCATCAATTTTTAATAAGTCAGTTATAGTGTTTTTAACAACATTAGTTAACTAACTAGTAATTAGTATTTCTAGAAAATCACTAAAATACCTATGAACAGAATTGTAGGATTAAATCACAGCAAAAGCTCTCATCTTTTCCGTACGTTTGCAGCCAATATTCCTAATTCAATGTCAAGTACTACTTTTAATCAGCAGGCCATTTTTCCAGTATCACAAATGGCAGAGCATCTCATCGGTTCTGAAATTATCAAACTGGCGAATGAAGTTAACGAACGTATAAAGCAAGGCGAGAAAATTGCAAATCTCACTATTGGCGATTTTGATCCTACCGTTTTTCCGATTCCTGTAAAATTGCGTGATGAAATTATCAAGGCGTATGAAGAAGGGCATACCAATTATCCTGTTGCGAATGGGATGTTGGAACTTCGCAAAGCTGTTGTAGAATATGTTTCTCGTAATCAGAAATTAGATTATGTTGCAGATGAAATTTTAATTGCAGGAGGAGCGCGACCTTTAATTTATGCAATCTATGCAACGTTACTTGATCCAGGTGATAAAGTTATTTATGCTGTGCCATCGTGGAATAATAATCACTATTGTCATTTGTTTAGAGCGGAAGGTTTGCAAGTAGAAGCATTTCCTGAAGATAATTTTATGCTTACCGCTGATTCAATAAAACCATTTATTAAAGAGGCGAAATTGTTGGCGTTATGCTCTCCACAAAATCCTACGGGTACAGTTTTTACTAAAGAGCAGTTGCAAGCAATATGTGATTTAGTGATAGCGGAAAATATGCGTCGTGGTGTTGATGAAAAACCATTGTATGTAATGTATGATCAAATTTACAGCGCACTTACTTATGGTGATGTTGAACATTTTGATCCTGTAACATTATGTCCTCAGTTACGCCCGTTTACTGTGTTTGTAGATGGTTTATCGAAAGCATTTGCTGCAACAGGAATCCGTGTGGGTTGGTCGTTCGGACCAGCAAATATTATTGATAAGATGAAATCGATTTTGTCTCACATAGGCGCTTGGGCACCGAAAGCAGAGCAGATTGCTTCTGCAAGATTTATGAACGATCACGATGCATTAGATGCGTATATGGTTCATTTCCGTAAAGAAGTAGAAGAGCGGTTGCGAAATATTTATAATGGTTTTGAAGCATTGCGTACTGAAGGATTTGCTGTTCGTTGTATTGAACCGAAGGCTGCCATTTATCTTACAATTCAATTTGATTTGAAGGGAAAGAAAAAGATAGATGGAAGTGTCATTCAAACTACGGAAGATATTACTGCATTTATTTTAGGCGAAGCGAAGATGGCGATTGTTCCCTTCTCTGCCTTTGGTGCATCAAAAGAATCTACTTGGTACCGACTTTCTGTTGGGACATGTAAGAAAGAACAAATTACAGAGATGATTGCTCAACTTCGTGCTGCATTAAATTTACTTCAGTAAAATAAAGTATTGAAAAATAAATTTGTTTGTACGATTATGATAGCGATCGGAATGAAACAAAAAAATAGAATCACGTATAACATCCTTGTTAAATTTTTTATATGAAAAATAATTATTGTGTGATCATGGCAGGTGGAATCGGAAGTCGTTTCTGGCCGATGAGTCGCAATGCACGTCCTAAACAATTTCTAGATATTTTAGGAACAGGAAAAACGTTGATTCAACAAACGTATGAGCGATTTCTAAAAATTTGTCCGAAAGAAAATATCATCATCGTTACCAATGCTGATTATATTAAATTAGTGTTGGAACAATTGCCAGATCTAAAACCTGATCAAGTATTAGCGGAACCTCGTCGTAGAAATACTGCACCGTGTATTGCTTATGCTGCGCAGAAAATTTTGTTGCGAAATCCAAATGCGAATATGGTTGTCGCACCTTCTGATCATGTGATTTTAAAAGAAGAAGCGTTTACCGATGCTATTTTAAAGTGCTTTGAATACACCAAAGAGCAAGATTCATTGCTTACGCTTGGAATTAAACCTAGTCGTCCTGATACGGGTTATGGTTACATTCAATTTATTGATGATAAAACAGAAGTTTCTAATAAAGTTTCGAAGGTAAAAACGTTTACAGAGAAGCCTGATTTAGAGATGGCGAAATTCTTTTTGCAAACAGGAGAGTTTTTATGGAATGCAGGAATTTTTATTTGGAATGTGCAAGCAATTTTGAAGGCGATGAAAGAACATCTTCCTGAGATGGATGCTATTTTTAGTGAAGGAATTAGTTTGTACGATACGCTGGCGGAAGAAGAATTTATTCGCAAAGCTTATGAGCAATGTACAAATATTTCTATCGATTTTGGAGTGATGGAAAAAGCAAAAAATGTTTTCGTAATGAGTTCGGAATTTGGATGGAGCGATTTAGGAACTTACGGTTCCTTGTATGAGCATGTGCATCATGATGAGCATAAAAATGCAATTGTGGGTAAGCAAGTAATGACGTACGACACTTACAACTGCATCGTGAATGTTCCCAAAGATAAACTTGTTGTGTTGCAAGGATTAGATGATTATATCGTTGTTGAGTCGGATCATATTTTATTAGTTTGTCGTAAAACGGATGAACAACAGATTCGTCAGTTTGTGAATGATGTAAAGTTAAAGAAGGGAGAGAAGTTTTTATAGACTTCATATAATTTTTATATTCGATATTCTGGTAGTAATAATTGTTGTATAATAAATAGAGCAAGGATTTATATTGACTGATTAACGCTAAACTTTTTTGCTTCAAAACTATTTTTCAATTGATCTTTTAATTTTTCACAATCATTAATTTTTGTGTTGCAATACTTCCAGCAGAACGTATCACACATTGATACAATCCACTATTTAAAAATGATAAATTGTAATTTTGCAAACTACTCCATGGAGAAAGTGTTTGATTAAAAACAATCTTTCCATTTAAATCATATACTTCAAAAATTCCTTTCTGATTTTGAGGTAGGAGATATACAATTTTAATATTTCCACTTGTTGGATTTGGACTTAGCTTAAAATTTTGCACTTCATTTTCATGTGCTTGTAATCCTACATGCACAAGTGTATCACAAGGACTGCCAATTACAGGACCCAAATAATAATTAGGGTGATATAC
>JBBRAW010000037.1:0-27056 GCA_038206385.1 Bacteroidia bacterium
ATTGAATACAGCAAAGCTAAATCCAACAAATGTTATTAGTTCTGCTAAAACACATCGTGGTCCAGGTCGTCCAAAGAAAGATGATTTAAATGTGAGAGCAATAGTTAAGAAAGCGAAAGGGAAAGTTGGAAGAGGTCGGCCAGTTGGTTCTACAAATGGAGTTAAAATTAATTTGACTCAGATGTTACACGAAATGGTTAGATCAAAAAATCGATTCATGCATAGCCGAGACTTGGTTGAAGGAGTAATTAAAAAATTCCCCCATGAAGATCGAATCGATTTTGGTAAAAAAATATCAGTTTTGCTAGCATCACTAAAGAAACAAGGACGATTAGTTACTTTTAAAGATGGAGGATACCGTAAGAATATGTATTGGGGGATTCCTACTTGGTTAACTAAGGAAGGTCGGATTTCAAAAGGGAAAGAGTTTGCTAAATAAACGTTGAGCAATATTAAAGGCAACTAAATTAATGCACTCAATGTTTACTCCCCAAAAATGATTTGACTATACTTATTTTTCTGTGTAGCGAGAGGGAGGCTCGAACTCCCGACCTCAGCGTTATGAGTGCTGCGCTCTAACCAACTGAGCTATCTCGCCATTATTTTTTCCGTAACGGGAGCGCAAATGTATAAAAAAATGAAATGTTGAAATTTATTTATTTAAATAAAATGCAGATTCCTCAAAATTTTTTTACAAAGAACATGCGGTTTTATAATTTATTTTCCCGTTAATTTGTAGTTAAACCGCAAAGACAATAAGTCTGGATAATTAAAACGGGGTAAAATTCGCCATTTACCCACTGTAAATATCTGATTGCGGAATTTACCACTTTGTTTCTTAATTCATGATTAAATTGCAAGAACATTCCAAATACTAGGGATAATGTTCTATTGATTCGATGAATATCAATTAAAACTAAAATCAATGATCAAACCTTACCTACTGAATTACTTCAAACCAATTTTAGTTTTACAAATTATTTTTCATTTTTTTTATGTTTCAAACCTAAGTGCTCAAACGGTAAGTTATAGCTTTTCTCAAGTCACAGGGACTCCATATTCCGAAATTACAGGGGGCACTATATTGGCTACTGCAACAGGAACAACAACGGCTTCTTCTTTAGATGATATTATTTACAACCTGCCTTCTGGTACTATTCCTTTTCCATTTATTATGAATAATGCCAGTTATACTGGATGTAATATTAGTACAAACGGCTTTTTAACTTTTGGTACTATTGCTCCTGCGGCCAATTCTTATGCTCCTATTGCTTCTGCAACTACTTACGATGCAGCTATCGCTTTAATGGCTGTTAATCTCAATGCTTATTTTTATTCTGGTAATGCATTACAAAATGGTGAGATTCGATATCAAACTATTGGAGTTGCACCTAATCGTTGTTTTGTAGTTCAATGGAAAAATTTCAAACCATTGGCAATTGTAAATTCTCCTTTTGTTAACGGCGTTAATGGTCAGATTAGACTTTATGAAACAACTAACTTAATTGAATTAATTTATAAAACAACAACTGCATATACAGGTATTTCACCTCAAATAGGACTTAGAGGAATCAATAATACCTATCCAACTAATATAAATAATAGGGCCGTTGCTTCTGCTGGAAGTTGGATTGCATCTACAAATGGAACTTCTAATGCAGCGGTATGTTCATTGAATTCAACATTTCCTCCTTCCGGATTAATTTATAGATTTACTCCGCCTTGTTACCCACCTACAAATTTGCAAATCGCAAATATTCAAAAAACTAGTACTCAACTTATTTGGAGTTCACTTGTTTCTGGTGCTGCAAAAGTTGAATATGGTCTTTCTGGTTTTACACAAGGAACAGGTACAATTGTAAACAATGCTATTTCTCCTCTTTCGGTTACAGGTTTGACGGCTGGTACAAATTATCAGTTTTATGTCACTACAAATTGCACATCGGGCGGTACAAGTACAGTAACCGGCCCTTTTAGTTTTACGACTGTTCGTATTGGAGATGATTGTGGAACTGCCCCAACAATTACTTTATTTAATGGATTGCCTCCTGCGGCTAGTTTTACTACTGTTACTAGTGGGATCACAGCCGATGGTCCTAATGCTTTATGTTCTGATATTACAGGGAATGTTGCTGATGATGATATGTGGTTTAAATTTGTAGCTCCTAGTGTTGTTGGAAATAAAATTGTTATTACTACAACCGCTGGAACTTCGAATGATTGGGTGATGCAAATATGGAGTGGATGCCCAGGATCTGGTAGTGTTTTAAAATGTTCGGATGATGTAAATGCGGCAATGCCCGAGATTACTTTGTGTCAAACAGAATATACTCCAGGTCAAATTTTTTATGTTCGTGTATGGACGTACGGCCAAGGAGTAGCATCAAATGGTAACATGAAATTATGTGCATATCTAGCAACTTCGCAATGCGTAATTCCACCAATAAACGATGAATGTGTGAATGCAATTTCGCTTTCAATTGGTACACCTTTAAGTTGTCCCGGATCTAGTCAGTCTTTTTCTACAAATTTTGCAACTGCTGCTGTAAGTCCTAATATTATTGCAGCACCTACTTGCGGAACGGGATCAATTTTAGATGAATTTTTTAAATTCAACACGGGTTTGATAGGAAGTTTTACGCTAACGTTAAAAGCCGTATCAGCACCATCAATAAAAGCATCCTTATTATTTGATTGTGGAGGTCAAGAATTACAATGTTTCTCTCCTGTAACTGGTGGGTCTACATATACTATTTCTGGTCTTAATGACTTGGCGGAATATTATATAAGAGTGTGGTCACCTTCTGGACAATCTGGTTCATTTGAAATTTGTTTAGCAGATGTTTGTGATGATTCAAAAGCTGTTATTTCTGGTTCTAATGCAATTTGTCCTTCTGGAACGGCACAATTAAAAGTTGATTTTACTGGAATAGGACCATGGAATTTTACCTACACAAATGGAACAAGTAATTTTAGCGCTTCCACATCAACAACTCCATATTATTTTAATGTTTCCCCAACAGTTACTACTACTTATAGTTTAGTAAGTGTTTCGAGTCAATATTGTGCAGGTACTGTAAGTGGATCAGCAGTAATTACGATGCTAGTACCTCCAACTGTAACATTAGCAGCATTTAGTCCAGTATGTGGTAATGTTTCTTATTCATTGTCTGGAGGATCACCTTCTGGTGGCGCCTATTCTGGACAAGGAGTTAATGGAGGTATATTTAATCCTGCACTATTAAATCCAGGAAGTTATCCGATTGTCTATACTTATGGTGTCGGAAGTGGTTGTGCACAATCTGCTACTCAGCCAATTCAAGTATTGGTGGCACCTTCCATAACTAGTTTTAATCCAGGTACAGGTCCAATAGGATCTACAGTAGTTATTCAAGGAACTAATTTTACTGGAGCTAATATTGTTCGATTTAATACAACCAATTCGATTAGCTACACTATACCTAGTAGTACGCAGATATCTGCTATTGTTCCTGCTGGAACCACCACAGGATATATTCGTATCCAATTGCCTAATGGATGTTTTACTAATAGTAATACAGTTTTCGGAATAGGAACAGCACCATTGTTTGCAATTTTAAATATTAAAGCCTTTATTCAAGGTTTTTATAATACAGGAGGAGTTATGACTGCGGTAATTGACCCGATAAACAAAACAACTACCACAGACTCGATCACAGTTTCACTAGCTCAATCATTATCTCCTTACGCAATTGTAGCAAGTGTAAAAACTACTATAAATACTTCAGGAATTGGTGCATTTGCTTTTAGTAGTTCATTGGCTGGAAGTAGTTACTATATAGTAATCAAACACCGAAACAGTATTGAAACATGGAGTGCAAATCCAATATTGCTTTCTTCTGGAGGTACAACTTTTGATTTTACTGTCCCTAGATAGTTTTAAGAAAAAGTTCAACCTCTTTAAACAACACTTTCACCCTCAAAACACAACTCTTAAAGGATTAATATTGCATTTGGCGTAATTTCTATTGACTTTTAATATCTAAGCAAGTAAATTGCTTGGAAATCTCAACTATATTATTACCTTTAAGTGGTTTAAAATATCACCTTATTATTTCAAAATTTAATTCAACACTAATGAAAAGAAGTATCTACTTATTACTATCAAAATCAGTACTTTTTATTTCTATTTGTCTACTGTCGATCGGAGTTGCATTTGGTCAAACAGCAGGAGAAGATTGCTCAACAGCTATTTTAATTCCTGTTGCTTCGAGCCTAGCCACTTGTAATTATTCTACAGTAACTTCTGGTAGCACTCAAAATGGTCCGAATGCTTTATGTTCTGATATTACTGGAAATGTTCCAAACGATGATCGTTGGTTAAAGTTTGTTGCTCCTTCAACAGGCAATAAATTAGTAATAACAACAACCGCAGGTACTGTTAACGACTGGACAATGGAAGTTTGGTCAGGTTGTGTAGGAACAGGATCTGTAATTAAATGTTCGGATGACGTCAATGCAGCAATGCCTGAAATATCATTATGTCAAAATGAATATATAGCTGGACAGACGTATTATGTAAGAGCATGGACATATAGCCAAACAGCTATTGGGAATATGAATATCTGCATTTATCAAACTACAGCATGTATTATACCTCCCTCTAATGATGAATGTATAAATTCAATTCGTTTAAATGTAAATCCGCCATTAGCTTGTCCTGGTTCTTCACAAACTTATTCTACACTCTACGCTACTGCTTCAGGCTTTACAGCTTCTTGTGATGCTGGAACAAAGAACGACGTATGGTTTGTATTTAATACTGGTAGCCTTGCGGATATTAACATGACAATTTCTCCATTAACTGCAGTTGGTTTAAAGGCGGAATTAGTTTTTGATTGTGCAGGATTAGAACAAGCATGTTATTCTCCCGCGAATGGTTCTTATCTTTTTTCTGGATTGAATCCTTCGGCAGATTATACAATTCGTGTTTGGTCAACATCTACTACGCCAGGAACTTTTAAAATTTGTTTATCTGATGTATGTAGTAATCCTACTGCAACCATTTCTGGTACACAAGCTATTTGTCCATCTCAATCTGCAACTTTAAGTGTAGCTTTTACAGGTGTTGCTCCATATACTTTCGTTTATAGTAATGGAACTACAAATACCTCGATTACAACTTCTAGTAATCCTTATCCTTTTACAGTTACTCCAACTGTTGCAACTACCTATTCAATAGTTAGCATGACTGATGCTACTTGTTCAGGATCAGGATCAGGTTCAGCAACAGTGAGTTTTACAAATCCACAACCAGTTTCTCTTAATCCGTTTAATCCTATATGTGCTTCTGCTAATCCTGTAACTTTAACAGGAGGATCTCCTGGAGGAGGTGTCTATTCTGGTGTTGGTGTAACGAATGGCGTTTTCAATCCTTCGTCAGGCACACAAACTATTACCTATACGGTAACCTATGCTACTGGATGTACTAGAAACAATTCTCAGGTTTTTACAGTTAACGCACCTCCAACAGCGGTAATATCAGGATCAACAACTATCTGTACTGGACAATCAGCGGTAGTTCCTATCAATTTTACGGGAACAGCTCCTTTTGTATTAACGTATACAAATGGTACTGCATCAACTCAAATTACTACATCTACTAATCCATATCTTTTAACAATATCACCAACATCAACAACTACCTATTCTTTATTAAGTTTAATTGATGCAAGTTGTGCAGGTACACTTAGTGGATCAGCAACAATTACAGTAATTAATCCAGCAAATCCAACTCTTTCTGCTTTTGCTTCTGCTTGTTCGAATGGTTCTAATATAACACTCTCTGGTGGATCTCCAGCAGGTGGTGTTTATTCTGGTGTTGGTGTGAGTGGAGGAGTATTCTCTCCTTCTTCAGGAACTCAAACAATTACTTATACTGTAACGTATGTATCAGGATGTACACGTTCTACATCTCAAGTACTAACCGTTAATGCGCCTCCAACTGCTGTTTTAGAAGGTATACAAACAATTTGCTCAAGTCAAACGGCAACGCTAAATGTAACTTTTACAGGTGCAGCTCCCTACACATTTGTTTATTTTAATGGTGCCATAAATACTACTTTAACTACTTCAAGTAATCCATTTTCTTTCAATGTTACACCATCATCCACCACTACTTATACTTTAGTTAGTTTAACAAATGGAACATGTTCAGGAACTGTTTCTGGATCACCTGTGGTAACAGTTATTAATCCAGCAAATCCAACTCAAACGTCCTTTACCCCTGTATGTGTTAATGCTGGTCTTCAAACGTTAAGTGGCGGATCACCAACTGGTGGAGTTTATAGCGGTACAGGTGTAAGTGCAGGAAAATTTGATCCATTAGTAGGTACTCAAACAATTACCTATACAGTAACTTATGCTTCTGGATGTACACGAAATACCTCTCAGGTTTTTACAGTTGTACAATTGCCTACAGTAGTTTTAAATTCACTAGGCAGTATTTGTAATAATGCAGCTACTTTTTCTTTAACTACAGGTACTCCAACGGGAGGAACGTACTCTGGAACAGGAGTGAGTGCCAACACATTTAATCCAGCAACAGCAGGAGTTGGAACATTTATCATAACGTATACTTATACTAATGGTAATGGATGTACTTCATCAGATACAGCATTGATTACAGTGTCCAATTGTACAACATGTGGATCACCAGCAACAGCGAATGCAGGCCCTGATAAAACAACATGTAATGGAGCTGCGATATCGATTGTAGGAACTATTGGTGGGTCTGCTACAAGTGGAACATGGTCGGGAGGAGCAGGAACGTATAATCCGAGCAATACCTCATTAAGCATGACCTATACGCCAACAGCTGCGGAGAAAACAGCAGGTTCGGTAACGTTAAACTTAACGACGAATGATCCCGATGGAACAGGACCATGTACTGCGGTTTCAAACGCAATGGTACTTACTATTCCAGTCGCACCAACTGCAACATTAACAGGTACACAAACAATCTGTACAACAGCATCTGTAAATTTATCTGTAGCGTTTACCGGTCCTGCGCCATATACTTTTGTTTATAGCAATGGAACTACAAATTCATCAGTAACTACTACTACAAATCCATATACAATAGCAGTTACGCCAACTGTATCTACCACTTATACGTTGATTAGTTTAACAAATGGTACTTGTACGGGAACAGTTTCTAGCTCAGCAGTAGTAACGGTTTTAAATCCATCAAATCCTACACAAACAGCATTTACTCCTGTATGTGTTAATGCGGGACTTCAAACATTAAGTGGAGGATCACCAGCTGGTGGAGTTTATAGCGGTACAGGTGTAAGTGCAGGAAAATTTGATCCATCTGTAGGCACACAAACAATAACGTATACTATAACATTCCAAGCTGGATGTACGAGAAGTATTTCACAAGTATTTACGGTAAATCCACTTCCTACGGTAGTATTAAATTCATTAGGAAGTATTTGCAATAGTACACCTGCTTTTTCTTTAACAACAGGTACTCCAACAGGAGGAACGTACTCTGGAACAGGAGTAAGCGCGAACGCATTTAATCCAGCAACAGCCGGAGTCGGAACTTTTATCATTACGTATAATTATACTAATGGCAATGGATGTACTTCATCAGATACAGCATTAATTACAGTGACTAATTGTAATACATGTGGATCACCAGCAACAGCAAATGCAGGCCCTGATAAAACAACATGTAATGGAGCTGCTATTTCGATTGTAGGAACAATTGGTGGGTCTGCTACTAGTGGAACATGGACGGGTGGAGCAGGAACATATAGTCCGAACAATACATCATTAAGCATTACGTATACTCCAACAGCTTCGGAAAAAACAGCTGGTTCGGTAACGTTGAACTTAACAACGAATGATCCTGATGGAACGGGTCCATGTACTGCGGTTTCGGATGCAATGGTACTTTCAATTCCAGTTGCACCAACAGCAGCTACAATTTCAGGTTCAGCTGTGATTTGTACTGTTACTACTGGAAATATTTATTCTGTACCTTCTCTTGCTGGTGTAACTTATTTATGGTCTATTCCTGCCAATTATTCAATTGCAAGTGGTCAAGGAACAAATTCAATTTCAGTAACAACAACAACGACTTCAGCCTCTGGAAATATTTGTGTGACACGTAGCAATAGTTGTGGTACGAATCAATCCTGTTTTGCAGTCTTAATTCGTTCTGTGAAACCTGTTACACCAGGTACAATTTCTGGAATAAATTCAACATGCATTAATCAATCAAATGTTTACAAAATAAATAAAGTTGCAAATGCAGATTATTATTTATGGACACCACCAGTAGGTGCAACTATTAATGGTTCTTCTGCGGCATTTAATACTACAGATACTTCTGTAACGGTTTTATTTGGGGCTACATTTACTACTGATACTATCGCTGTTCAAGCAGGTAATTGCAAGGGTATTAGTATAAAGAAAAAATTGACTATTGCACGCCGTACAACAGCACCTTCTACACCAGCATCTATTACAGGTTTATCAGTTGTATGTAATACTCCAACTAGCGTTTATCAAGTTAAATCAACTTCTGGTGCACAAACTTATACATGGAGATCAACACTAATTGGAATCTTATTTAATGGTTTAGCATCGCCATACACAACAACAGATACAGTTGTTACGGTTACATACCCAACATTTACGACCACGACACTTTATGTAAAAGCAAGTAATGCTTGTGGAAGCAGTACAGAACGTTCACTTGCAATTCGAAAAACTCCAGCTGCACCAACATCTGTAACAGGTCCTTTAACAGTATGCACCGGACAAACTGGTGTTGCCTATTCAATTGCAGCAATTACAGGTGCTACTTCTTATACATGGACGGTTCCAACAGCATTAACCATTTTAACAGGACAAAATACCACTGCAATAACAGTTTCATTTAGTACAACTGCTGCAAATAGAACAATTACAGTAAAGGGTAACAATGCTTGTGGAGCTGGTGCTACTAAGTCTATAGTTGTGGTTGCAGCATCTTGTCCTCGTATTGGTGATGCAAGTGAAACTACCTACAATGTGGAAGCGTATCCAAATCCATCGAAGGGATTATTACATATTGAATTTATTTCTTCCAATGAAAGCAGATTTAATTTAACAGTAACTGATCTTTCTGGAAGAGTATTGCAAAAAACGAATATTGAAGCTGTCGCAGGTCTTAATCAATTTGATTGGAATCTCTCCGATCTTTCTTCAGGAATTTATTTAATGAGTGTGAATGGTCCTGATGGAAATAAAATGATACGTATAGAGATGGAATAAATCTATTTCATCTCAAAAAAAGAACTGCCCTATAGTATATTACTATAGGGCAGTTCTTTTTTTGCAATAATTATTACTACTAAACTTTTAACGAAAATTCTTTAAAAAGTGCAGAAGTTCTAAATTTAACTACGCCTAATAAAGCATTTTTACGAGTGATTTTATATGTTTTTCCATCAACATCATATTCATTTACATTATCAGGAACACCATGCAAAACAATTTTGTAATGCGTATAAGTTGGTTCAAAATTTCCGCTGATAGTTTGATTCACTTTCAGAACACCTCTGCGATGTTGAACAACAAATTTCTTAATATTAAATTGCCCGTTGCGATATCCATAATAATCACCAGCATCCTCATATAGATGACTTGTTTGAACTGTCTTCGTAAAATAAATATGCAGTGTTAATTCAGTGACAGGTATTTCTCCAACATATTGCATTTTTGGATAATTCGGTATTACTGCTCCTTCTCTAATAAACAACGGCATCTTATCGATTGGAGCAGGAACATTCACTTCCTTTCCACCAGTTTCTAATGTATCATCCCAGAAGTTAAACCATCTACCTTTAGGAAGATAAACCAAACGTGTATCTGCACCTGGAAGATTCACAGGACAAACTAAAATCTTATCGCCAAACATATATTCGTCGGTACGATATAGTGATTCAGTATCTGTTTGGTCAACAGAAACCAACGAACGAACCATTGGAGTTCCGTACTGTGAATGTTGCCAAAATGTAGTGTATATATAGGGCAATAATAAATAGCGTAGTTGAATAAATTTTTTTGCGATAAATTCATATTTCGATCCGAATGACCATGGCTCTTGCGGTTCTGCACCTGCATCGTTACCAGCAGAATGTGTTCTGCAAAAAGGCTGGAAAGCTGCCATCTGTAACCAACGCACATAAAGTTCACCATCAGGATTACCAATGAAACCACCAATATCAGATCCTGCAAAGGAAATCCCCGACATATTTAACCGTTGAACTTGCATATTGGCAAGCCATAAATGTTCCCATGTTGCGATATTATCTCCTGTCCAAACAGAACTAAAACGTTGTGTTCCTGAATAACATGATCTAGTAATTACGAAAGGACGATTTGGATACAAGAATTTTTTGATACCATCAAACGTAGCTCTTGTCATTTGCATTCCATATACGTTATGTGCCTTTCGATGACTACAAGGATCCCCATCAAAATCATGACGAACATCTTCGGGGAAAGTACCTATTTCAAAAACTGCTGGTTCATTCATATCATTCCAAACTCCACGAACACCTTGACGAATTAACTCTTCGAAAAGGCCACTCCACCATCTGCGAACATCCGCATTCGTGTAATCGGGGAAGTTGCAAGCACCTGGCCACACATCACCTTCCATAAACTCACCATCAGCACGTTTGCAGAAATAATCATTTTTAATTCCTTCTTGATAAACCCAATAATCGGGGTCGATTTTTATTCCAGGATCTATAATGACGATCGTTTTAAAACCTTTTTCAGCAAGGTCACCGAGCAGCTTTGTAGGTTTCGAAAATCCTTCTTTACTCCAGGTAAAACATCGAAAGCCTTCCATATAATCGATGTCAAGATAAATTGCATCGCATGGAATACCTCTGTCGCGGAATTCTTGTGCTACATCACGGACTTGTTTTTCAGGAAAGTAGCTCCATTTGCATTGATGATATCCAAGTGCCCACATAGGAGGCATTTCGGGAGTGCCGGTAAGCCAAGCATACTGTTCAGTAACACTGATCAATTCAGGACCTAAGATGAAATAATAATTCATCTCACCACCGCGTGACCAGAAACTATTTACATCAAATTGTTCTTTTCCAAAATCAAAAATAGTACGGAAGGTATTATCGAAAAATATACCATATCCAATATCATGATGCAATCCCATGTAAAAGGGTATGTTTTTGTAAATCGGATCTTCATCCTTTTTAAATCCATAGGTATCGGCGCCATAATTCTCAAAACGTTTACCTCTGAGATTGAGTTCAGTAGGCTTATCGCCCATTCCGAAAAAGCACTCGCCATCTTGAATTTTTTTACTGCAATAATTAATTTTACCACCCTTTTTGATGTAATGTTGCCAATGAAATCCAAGCTCATCTTCACAGATTACATTGTATTTACGATCGAGGATAGTAACTTTTAAATTCTTTTTATAGATCTGAATTACCAAATGCTCCGTCATTAAATCAAACTTATGACGATCCTCATAGACAGATAAATTAGCTTCTTTAGGTTGTAATGTTTCTACAATAGCATAGGAGAAATCACGTTGAAATCTGCCGTCAGGAGCATATCTAAAACGTACGATCTTATCAGAGAAGATCTTAACTTCCAGTTCTGTATCCGATGAAACAAAATTAAAGGTATTGCCTTCCTGTTTCCAGGAAATTACATCAGTAGGGAAGAACTTAATTGAGTACTTGTCTTTTTTGATTTCCATAGTGGTTTGGGGATGAACAAAGATCAACTACTGCGTGCAAGATCATTCTGGTTAGCGATGATTTTTTGCACTTTCAGTTGTTAATTCAAATTGAACGAATGAGCATTTTTTATGTTTCAATTACATTGGCTCGATAATCTATCAGATTTGCGACTTCTGATCCTAAATGCAATAGCAAGTATGATTCATCGTATTTTATAATAAACTGTTGATTTCAAAAAGCTGTAAGGAATTTATTTCGTGTATTTTTGCAGCATGTCGAATACTATTGATGAAAAAATTAAAATTGTCGTTCCTGAGGAGGTGCTTTTAAAGGCTTTCCGATTAATGTGTACTGCCAAAGCCATGACCACTCTTTATGAGGAGAAAGTGGCGATTACTGCAAAATATGTTCACGCTACTTCAAGAGGACATGAGGCCATTCAGCTAGCGGTTTCTTTGCATTTAAAAGCACATGATTATTTGTCGGCGTATTATCGCGATGACAGCATGCTTTTAGGAATTGGGTTGCGCCCTTATGAGTTGATGCTTCAGTTAATGGCGAAGCGCGATGATCCATTTTCGGGAGGGCGAACGTATTATTGTCACCCAAGTTTACATAGAGAAGGAATGCCTAAAATTCCTCATCAGAGTTCTGCGACTGGAATGCAGGCAATTCCTACTACAGGTGTTGCAATGGGTATACAATATATGTTGAAGCAAGGATTATTGGATGCAGAAAATTCTCCTGTAGTGATTTGTTCATTGGGAGATGCATCAGTTACAGAAGGTGAAGTTGCAGAGGCTTTTCAGATGGCAGCGTTAAAGCAATTTCCAATTATTTTTATTGTTCAAGATAACGAATGGGATATTTCTGCGACAGCGAAAGAGACACGCTCAATGAATGCTTATGAATATTCGAAAGGATTCAAAGGATTAGAAGCAGTTAGTATTGATGGAACAGATTTTATTTCATGTTACGAAACGATGGATCGTATCATCAATTCGGTACGTAAAAGTGCTCGTCCTTGGTTAGTGCATGCAAAGGTTCCTTTGCTGAATCATCATACATCAGGAGTTCGAAAGGAATGGTACCGTGATGATTTAGAAGAGGCGGCAAAACGAGATCCTTTTCCTCGATATAAAAATGAACTTCTTGACTTAGGATATACCATCGAAGAATTAAATTTAATTGAAGAAGAAGCGATCACTTTAGTGAAATCAGATTTTGATTTGGCATATAATGCAGAAGATCCTCGTCCTGAAGATTTATTTAATCATGATTTTGCTCCTACAACAATTCTCACCGAACAAGGTGAGCGATCACCAATCGGAAACGAACAAAAAGTAATGGTGGATTGTGCATTATTTGCGATTCAAGAATTAATGACGAAACATCCTGAATGTTTATTGTACGGACAAGATGTTGGTGGACGATTAGGAGGAGTTTTTAGAGAGGCAGCAACACTTGCACAGAAGTTTGGTGATAATAGAGTTTTCAATACACCAATTCAAGAAGCATTTATTATTGGAAGTACTGTTGGGATGAGTGCAGTAGGTTGTAAGCCAATTGTGGAAGTACAGTTTGCGGATTATATATGGCCAGGTTTGAATCAGTTATTCACTGAAGTTAGTCGCAGTTGTTATTTGAGTAACGGACAGTGGCCAGTAAGTTGTATTATTCGTGTACCTATTGGAGCTTATGGAAGTGGAGGACCGTATCATTCATCAAGTGTTGAAAGTGTGTTGACGAATATTCGTGGAATAAAAATTTGCTATCCATCAACGGGTGCTGATTTAAAAGGGTTGATGAAAGCTGCTTATTACGATCCGAATCCTGTTGTGATGTTAGAACATAAGGGATTGTATTGGTCGAAGATTAAAGGTACAGAAGATGCAAAAACAATTGAGCCTTCTGAAGATTATATTTTACCTCTAGGAAAAGCTAGAATTGTAATCGAAGTTGAACCTTCAAAAACGAAAGATACATTAACGGTAATCACTTATGGAATGGGTGTTTATTGGGCAAAGAATGCTGCTAAAAATTTCACTGAACAAATTGAAATTATTGATTTAAGAACCTTGGTTCCTTTAGATGAGGAAGCAATTATGAATTCAGTGATGAAGCATAATAAATGCATTGTATTGACAGAAGAACCTTACAACAATTCTTTTGCACAAGCAATTGCTGGTAGGATTCAAGAAAAATGTTTTAAGTATTTAGATGCACCAGTGCGTGTTGTTGGTTCTGAAAATTTACCTGCTATTCCGCTCAATACAATATTAGAACAAACGATGTTACCTAATGCTGAAAAAGTAGCAAAAGTTTTCACAGAATTACTAGCATATTAATTTTCAAATCAGCTCATTTTCAAATCCTCAAATTATTAAATGTTTCGATTAAAATTACCAACTGATCCCCGATGGGTAAATATTGTTGAGAAAAACTTAGAGGAGATTCTCACTGATCATGCATATTGTGAGCAGAAAGCTGCAACGAATGCTATAACTATTATCATTAAGTTTCCGGAAAAATCTGATTTGGTTATAGCAATGCTTGAATTGGCGAAAGAAGAATTGCAACATTTCCAAATGGTGCATCAAAAATTAATTGAACGAGGATTTGTTTTAGGAAGAGAGCGTAAAGATGAATATGTAAGTTTGCTTTATAGTTTTCAACGTCAAGGTGGTCAACGTAAACATCAGTTAATTGATCGTTTGCTTTTTGGTGCAATGATAGAAGCAAGAAGTTGTGAACGATTCCAAGTATTATCAGAAAACATAAACGATGAAGATCTGTCGAATTTTTATAGAGATTTGATGATTAGTGAAGCGAATCATTATACGATGTTTATTGGCTTTGCTCGTCAGTATGCTGATGGAGAAGATGTAGAGAAAAGATGGCAAGAATGGTTGGATTATGAAGGTGAAATCATTAAAAATTTCGGTAAGAAAGAAACTATTCACGGATAATTATCTTTAAAGTAATTAATTCATTGAAATCCAAGTGTTGTTATTGTATTAAAATTATTATTGCTTATGAGAGGTTTATTTAAAGGTCGTTTCGGAACTATTTATGCATTATGTTGCATATTTTTAATTCTTTCATTTGTTTCACGAGTTGTATTGTATGGATACGCACATTCTGTTGCTAGTTTTAATATTTTGGAAATAATTAAATCATTTTCTGTTGGTTTTTTCTTTGATGTAATCGCGTTTGGATATTTTATGTTGCCATTTATATTATTTACGATTTTAATTCCACCAATTATTGCAAAAACAAAAGTGTATCGTGCTTTAGTTTGGTTCTTCTTTACCATTACTGTATTCGTAATAGTGTTTCATGGCTTCGCCGAATATTTTTTCTGGGATGAATTTGAAGTACGATTTAATTTTATCGCTGTAGATTATTTGATCTACACAACGGAAGTTATCGCAAACATTATGGAGTCATATTCAATTCCATTGTTAGTTTCAGTAGTTGCGATCATAACGGGATTTATTATTTGGAAAGTTGCAAAAAAGAAAATCATTAGCGATGCATTAACAAGTAAAGAAAATTTCTTGCAGCGATTATTAACAGGTTTGAAGTTATTGGTAATTCCTGCTTTCGCACTTATTTTTGTAACACATGCTTGGTCAAATATTAGTTCCAATAGTTACAATAATGAGTTAGCTAAAAATGGCTTTTATTCACTCTTTGAAGCATATAAAAACAATGCGTTGGATTACGATCATTTTTACACAATTATTGATGATAAAGCTGCATTTGGTGAAACACGTGCATACTTGCAAGATAGCATCCGTAAGTATGAAAGTGCTGATGTTTTAAATCCAGTTTATAAAGTTCATGCAACTGGAGAAGAGAAGAGATTTAATGTGATGTTTGTTTGTGTAGAAAGTTTGAGCGGTGAATATTTGAATTACATCAAAGAGCCTGATGAATATGAAACACCATTTCTTGATTCGTTGGGTGATAACTCTGTTTTCTTCACCAATATGTACGCGAATGGAACAAGAACAGTTCGAGGTTTGGAAGCTTTAAACTTATCTATTCCACCAACTCCTGGAACTAGTATTGTTCGTCGACCTAACAACGATCATTTATTTTCTCTTGGAGAAATATTTAAATCGAAAGGATATAGTAATAAATTTATCTACGGAGGTTATGGTTATTTCGATAATATGAATGCATTCTTTGGTGGTAATGGTTTTGATATCGTTGATCGAAATGGGATGGAAAAAAGTGAAGTCTCGTTTGAAAATGCGTGGGGTGCTTGTGATCAAGATATGTATAAGCGTGCAATCAAAGAGGCAGATATTTCTTTTGCATCAAACAAACCATTTTTCAATTATATTATGACAACATCCAATCATCGTCCATATACGTTTCCAAACATTGGAATTCCATTAAAAAACGAACGTACTGGTGGCGTAAGATATACTGATTATGCTTTGCAAGAGTTATTTAAGGAAGCCAAAAATAAACCTTGGTTCAATAATACAATTTTTGTAGTAGTAGCAGATCATTGTGGTGGAAGTGCTGGTAAAACTGAACTGCCAATTTTGAGATATCAAATTCCATGTTTTATCTATGCACCAACTTTAATTACGAATCAAAAAGTAGATAAGTTATGTAGTCAAGTAGATGTTGGTCCTACAATTTTATCACTTTTAAACTGGAGTTATAATTCTACTTTTTATGGTAAAGATATTTTGACAATGCAACCAAAAGATGAGCGTGCATTCATAGGCACATATCAAAAATTGGGAACTATTTTCGGAAATAAATTAGTAATACTTTCGCCACAGAAAAAAATTACACAATATAGTTTTGATCGAATTACAGGTGATATGAAACTTGAAACTCCTGATCCAATCTTGCAAAATAAAACTGTTTCGTATTATCAAACTGCGGAACACATGTTTACGCATGGCTTAAATAAGTTTCGTTAATTTGTATTAAGCTTTAGGATTGCATACAATAGAGGAGAGATAGTAGTACTATTCAGTTGAAATTATTATTTTTGTAAAAATTTAAAAGAGAAATGGCTGTTTCATTGATTACAGGAGGTGCGGGATTTATTGGTGCTCATGTAACAAATGAGTTAATCGAATCTGGACATTCTGTTGTTGTGTTGGATGATTTAAGTGGTGGGTTTGAAGATAATATAAATCCAAAGGCAATTTTTATTAATGGATCTATTACAGATCATCTTTTACTTGAAAAATTATTTAACGATTATAAATTCGATTACGTTTATCATCTTGCTGCTTATGCAGCTGAAGGACTAAGTCATTTTATAAAGCGATTTAATTATACAAATAATCTTATTGGTAGTGTTAATTTAATTAATGAATCTGTAAAGCATAAAATAAAATGTTTTGTCTTTACTTCTTCAATTGCCGTTTATGGTAAAGGACAATTACCAATGCGTGAGGATATGCTTCCAATGCCTGAAGATCCATATGGTATTTCAAAACTTGCAGTAGAGATGGATTTGAAATGCACGCATGAAATGTTTGGATTAAATTATATTATTTTTCGTCCTCATAATGTTTATGGTGAATATCAAAATTTAGGTGATAAATACCGAAACGTTGTTGGCATTTTTATGAATCAATTAATGCTTGGTGAGCCATTAACAATCTTTGGTGATGGTAGTCAAACAAGAGCATTTAGTTATATCAAAGATGTAGCGCCATACATTGCAAAAAGTGTTGACGTTCCATCTGCATACAATCAAATTTTCAATATTGGTGCAGATAAAGATTTTACCGTAAATGAATTAGCAAGTACTGTTTGTTCCGTGATGGGATTAGAAGGAAAGATGCGTTATTTAGAAGCACGTAATGAAGTAATGCACGCATATGCAGATCATGAAAAAGTTCAAAATGCTTTTAACATCAAATCTACTTTTACGTTGAAAGAGGGATTACAACGAATGGCTGATTGGGCAAAGACTGCTGGTAGTCGTAAAAGTGATAAGTTTAAAGGAATAGAAATTACAGAGAAGCTTCCGAAGATTTGGTTGGAAGATTAATTGTTAAAGCAAAAATATTTTGAAGAAAGTTTTAATAATTACAGCACATAGAAAAGACCGTGCACCGAATCAACGATTTCGATTTGAACAATATTTAAATTTTTTAGAAGAGAATGGTTTTCATTGTGAAATTTCTTCTATTATTTCTGCCAATGATGATAAGATTTTATATCAGGCTGGTAATTATTTCAAAAAGGGACTTATTGTTTTTAAGGCAATTTTAAAACGTAGTAAAGATGTTTTGTTACGAAATAAATACGACCTCATTTTTATTTGTAGAGAAGGATTTCTTACCGGCACAACATTTTTTGAAGAACTATTACACAAATCAAAAGCACCCATTATTTATGACTTTGATGATGCCATCTGGCACTTCGATGTTTCTGACGCGAATAAAAATTTTGGTTGGTTGAAGAATCCAGGAAAGACTGCTCGCTTAATTAGTATGGCTGATTTAGTTTTTGCGGGCAATCATTATTTAGCTGAATTCGCCCATCATTATAATGATAAAGTTACAATTGTTCCTACAACGATTGATACAGATGAATATAAACCATTCCCATTCCGTGACTCAAAAGTAGTTTGTATTGGATGGAGTGGATCAATTACTACTATCAGACATTTTGAGATGGCAGTTCCTGTTTTAAAAGCGCTTAAAGAAAAGTATGCCGATCGAATTTCTTTTAAAGTTATCGGTGATGGAAATTATAAAAATGTTTCACTAGATATTCAAGGAATTTCTTGGAAGAAGGAAACTGAACTAGAGGAATTATCACAAATTGACATCGGTTTAATGCCGCTTCCAGATGATGAATGGGCAAAGGGAAAGTGCGGATTAAAAGGACTTCAATACATGGCACTTGGAATTGCTACGGTGATGTCACCAGTTGGAGTAAACACGGAAATCATTCAAGATGGTGTAAATGGAATGCTTGCGTCCACCCCAGAAGAATGGGTTTATAAAATCAGTCAATTGATTGATAATACAGAATTGAGGAGAAACTGTGCTCAAAATGGACAAATAACTGTTCAAGAGAATTACTCTGTAAAAGCTTTGCAAAATGTATACTTAGCACATTTCCAAAATCTTACAGCACAAAAATAAACTATCATTAAACTTATCGTTTATTTTTTTAGAATTTTAATGATCCCGTTTTTGAATAACTTAAAGGTATAAAAACAGTACTAAACCATTTTTCGAATCTAAATCATTCATGCTGCTAATTAATTAAATTTGTGGCTCTTAAAATCAACCATGACAACTACCGATACACTTCTAAAGCAAACAGCTTTAACCGATTTACATACAGCCTTAGGTGCTAAAATGGTTCCTTTCGCAGGATACCTGATGCCAGTTCAATATGAGGGTATTAATATCGAGCATGAACTTGTTCGAAATCGAGTAGGAGTATTCGATGTTTCTCACATGGGAGAATTTATTTTAAAAGGTCCTGATGCATTAGATTTGATTCAACTTGTTACAAGTAATGATGCAAGTAAATTATCTCCTGGCAAGGCTCAATACAGTTGCTTTCCAAATGAAACTGGTGGCATCGTTGATGACCTGATTGTTTACTCGCTTGAAGATGGACATTGGATGCTTGTCGTTAACGCATCTAACATCGAGAAAGATTGGAACTGGATTCAAAAATTCAACACTAAGAATGTTGAGATGATCAATATTTCTGATCGTACTTCATTACTTGCAGTGCAAGGTCCTAAAGCAATGGCAGTAATTCAAAAGCTTACGGATGTTAAGCTAGACGAAATCCCATATTATAATTTTACAAAAGGTAAAGTTGCAGGTTGTAGCAATGTGTTGATATCAAATACAGGTTACACAGGTGCTGGTGGTTTCGAACTGTATTTTGATAACGATCATGCAATAACTATTTGGAATGCATTGATGGAAGCAGGAAAGGAATTTGATATTAAACCAGCAGGATTAGGTTGTCGTGATACGTTACGTTTAGAGATGGGATTTTGTTTGTATGGAAATGATATTAATGATGAAACTTCACCATTAGAAGCAGGTCTTGGTTGGATTACAAAATTTACAAAAGAGTTTACAAATTCAGCAGCATTAAAAGCACAAAAAGAATCTGGTGTTCAACGAAAGTTAGTAGGCTTCGAATTAATTGATAAAGGAATTCCACGACATGGTTATGAGTTGATGGATGCAAATGGAAGTACAATTGGTGTTGTTACATCTGGAACACAATCGCCAACATTGCAAAAAGCAATTGGAATGGGATATGTCACATCGGCTCACGCTATAGAAGGTACAGAAATATTTGTTAAGATTCGTGATAAAGCGATTAAGGCAAGTGTAATGAAAACACCATTTTTGAAAAAGTAATATTTTGTATTTCTGAGAATTATTAATTGTAGAAGGAGAATTTATGATGAGTGAAAAACCTGTTCGTTATGTTGATGTTTGTTTTTCTCCGGCATTAATTCATTTGCATGATGTATCTGAATCTATCGTCGTTGTTATTGATGTTTTAAGAGCAACATCTTCTATTTGTGTAGCCTTTGCGAATGGAGTTAAGAGTATTGTTCCTGTTGCAACAATTGAAGAAAGTTTAGCTTATAGAGAGAAAGGATTTTTGGTTGGCGCCGAACGTAATGGTGAGATGTTAGATGGATTTGACTTAGGAAATTCACCTTATAGTTATATGGATCCTAAAATTAAAGGAAGAGATGTAGCATTGAGTACTACGAATGGTACACAAGCAATAGCCGCAGTAAAAGGAGCCTATAAAATTGTTGCTGGATCATTCTTAAACTTAGATACACTTTGCAATTGGTTGAGAGAACAAGATCGTTCAGTTTTATTATTGTGTTCGGGATGGAAAAACTCTTTTAATTTAGAAGATACCTTGTTTGCTGGTGCTGTTGTAGAAGGCTTGCAAAATGATTTTGATTTAAGTCAGATGCGTGATGCTGCTTTGGCAGCACAGCACTTATACAATCTTGCAAAAAATGATTTGGACGGTTTTTTAGAAAAGTCTTCTCATAGAATTCGTCTCGAAAAATTGAACATTGATTCTGATATCAAATATTGTTTAACACCTAACCAAACTAAAGTAGTTCCTGTTTTAATTGATGGCGCATTAGTAAATGCCATTTGATTATTTATATTTGTCGAATCGTTCTTACCATATACGTAAATTTATTTACTGATTTTCAGTAATCAAATTTATTTCGGAATCATGTTCCGAATTCTTTAAAAATATTTTTAACATACATACACATGAAAAAAACACTTGGCATTCTAATGTCATTGATGATCCTTCCTGGTATCATCATCACTGTTGTAGCCTGGGGATTCTGGGGACATCAACGAATTAACCGCATGGCGGTATTTGCACTACCTCCCGAGATGATCGGATTTTACAAAAAGCATATTGATTTTATTAGCGAACATGCTGTTGATCCAGATAAACGAAGGTATTCCGATCCTGAAGAAGCTGCTCGTCATTATATGGATTTGGATCGTTATGGCGAGCATCCTTTTGATAGTCTGCCGAAATTTTGGAATGATGCAGTGGCAAAATATGGTGAAGATTCTTTGAAGCAACATGGTATCGTTCCATATCATATTCCGTTTATGCTTTTTCGATTAACAAAAGCCTTTAAAGAACACGATCAATTAAAGATTCTTCGTTTGTCAGCTGAACTCGGACATTATGTTGGTGATGCACATGTTCCGTTGCATTGCACAAAAAATTACAACGGACAATTAACAAATCAAATTGGAATTCATGGTTTTTGGGAATCTCGATTGCCCGAATTGTTTGGAGAAGAGTATGATTATTTCGTTGGCAGATGTAAGTACATTAACAAACCTGCTGATTATACGTGGAATATTATTCGAGAAAGTTATGCTGCTCATGATTCCGTTTTATTATTAGAAAGGGAACTCACAAAAAAATATTCTCCTGACCGAAAATATTCTTACGAAGAAAAAGGAAATACCATCATACGTGTTTATTCAAAAGAGTTTTCTGCTGATTATCAAAAACTCTTAAACGGAATGGTAGAACGACGAATGCGAAGTGCGATTGTTGCTGTCTCCAGTTTTTGGTATACTGCATGGGTAAATGCAGGAATGCCACAGCTTGATTCGTTAAGCGATTTTGTGGTAAGTGATTCTTTAAAAAATGAATTTCAAAAATTGGATAAGGCTTATCAGTTGAAGAAAGCAAATGGGAAAGGACATGATGATTAATTTGAAAATAGAATGATTTGAAAATGCTTATGTAATTTATAATTTAGTTTTGAAAACGATAAATTGCCTATCGAAATCACCTAAATCTGGATATGATTTAAATATACCATAAACTGCTGCGCCACTACCACTCATTGATGAGTAGATTGCTCCGTTATCAAAAAGTTGTTGTTTGATGTTTGCAATGATTGGATGATGTTTGCATACAACATTTTCGAAATCATTTATTAAAGTTCCTTTCCAATTTGCAATTGGTGATTGAATCGTTGTACTTAAATTAATTGATGGAGTAGCAGGTATTATCCAACTATATGCATCGCGTGTGCTTACAGAAATGGGAGGCATTATAATCGCGATATGATAATTACTTAAATCGATTTCTATGTTATTTAATACTTCACCACGGCTTGTTGCAATCATCGGTTTGTTCTCAATAAAAAATGGACAATCGCTACCAAGTAGAGATGCATAAATCATGAGTTGCTGATTGCTTATCTTTAATTCGCAAACATTGTTAATTAGTTTTAGCATAAAAGCTGCATCTGAAGAGCCTCCACCTAAACCTGCACCCATTGGAATAACCTTATGCAAATGAGCTTGCAGATTGGGAAGTGAAAAATCTGCCTTTAGTAATTGCCATGCTTTGTAACAAAGATTCGAGTTTAAATCTCCTGGAACTGGAACTCCTGAAAATGTCATTTCGAAATCTTGTGAACCACCTTCAATGAGTTCTAAAGCATCAGTCCATGCAATGGGATAGAAAACACTTTCAATTTCATGATAGCCATCTGACCGTTTTGCGGTGATTTGAAGCCCTAAATTGATTTTTGTGGTTGGAAATGAAATCATAATTCACTCGTTAACAGTAATATTATCAACTGCGAAACTAGGGTTTTTTATTTTCGGGTATATTTGTTTTTTTAAAACCGTTCAAAATGAGTAGCATATTGTTGGATTTCGAGAAACCCTTAGAAGAATTGCACGAACAATTAACGAAGGCAAAGCAGATTCAGGAGAAAGGAAAAGTGAACGTGAATACGGTCATTAAGGAACTTGAATCGAAGATTGAAAAAACACGTAAAGATCTATACAGCAATCTTTCTGCTTGGCAGCGTGTACAATTAAGTCGTCATCCCGAAAGACCTTATACGCTCGATTATATCAATGCAATAACAGAGGGGAATTTCCTTGAATTGTATGGTGATCGTCAGGTAAAAGATGACAAGGCGATGATTGGTGGTTTTGGGAGTATAAATGGAGAAACCGTCATGTTTGTTGGTCAACAGAAAGGGAATAATACCAAAGCGCGTCAGTTTCGCAATTTTGGAATGCCCAATCCTGAAGGTTACCGTAAAGCTTTACGATTATTTAAATTAGCTGAGAAATTTAATAAGCCCATCATTACATTAATTGATACACCAGGGGCTTTTCCAGGATTAGAAGCTGAAGAGCGCGGACAAGGTGAAGCAATTGCCCGAAATCTTTATGAGATGTCGATTTTGAAGGTGCCTGTAATTTGTATAATTATTGGTGAAGGTGCTTCTGGTGGAGCTTTGGGAATTGGTATTGGTGATAAGGTTTTGATGCTTGAAAATACTTGGTATTCGGTGATCTCTCCTGAGTCGTGCTCAAGTATTTTATGGCGTAATTGGGATAATAAAGAACATGCAGCAGAGGCTTTAAAACTTACTTCTCTTGATATGAGTGAGTTAAAACTTATTGATGGAATAATTAGCGAACCAATTGGTGGAGCACATTCAAATCATCCAGAAATTTTTGAATCTGTAAAGCAAGAGATCATCAAACATTTGGCGGTACTTAGTAAAATGGATCCTGATAAACGTATTCAACAACGTATCGATAAATTTTGCTCAATGGGAGTGTATAAGGAAGAGTAAAGAATTTGAAAATTGACCAATTTGAAAATGTATTTATCATTTCAGTTTTTCTTCAAATTCCCTCATCTTCAAATTTTCAAATCGTCTCATCTTCAAATCATCTTTTTTGTTGATAACTGTAAAAGTTATTACGCTGACTTTAAACATAATCTGTCTCTGTTAAAAACTTTATGAATACACAAAACAGAAGCGAATTACCTTTGTAAAATATGGATACCGATAAGCCTGTTATCAGGAAAAAAACTTCGAAACAATTAATGCCTTCTGATTTTATTCAGGGGAAATTACCACCTCAAGCAACCGATTTAGAAGAGGCTGTTTTAGGTGCTTTAATGTTGGATAAAAATGCCGTTGCTGAAGTAATTGACGTTCTTCATCCAGACTGTTTTTACAAAGATGCCAATCAGAAAATATTTCAAGCGATTCACTCCCTTTTTCATCAGACACAACCTGTCGATATTCTTACGGTTACACAACAACTTCGTAAAACTGGTGAATTAGAAATTGCCGGAGGTGCTTACTACATCACTCAACTTACTAATCGTGTTGCTTCTGCAGCGAATATTGAATTTCATGCTCGTATCGTTCTTCAGAAATATATCCAACGTGAGTTGATACGTATCTCTAGTGATACCATTCGTGATGCGTATGAAGAAACTTCGGATGTGTTGGAGTTATTGGATAAGGCGGAACGTAATTTATTCGCTATTGCAGAGAGTAATATCCGTAAGAAATACGAAGACATGCATACTTTGATCACCAAGGCGATTAAAGAGGTGGAAGTGGCAGCAAAACAAGATACAGGAGTTACAGGTGTTCCGAGTGGATTTACTGATTTAGATCGTGTAACTGCAGGTTGGCAGAAATCGGATCTCATCATATTAGCTGCTCGTCCAGGTATGGGTAAAACAGCTTTCGTTTTGGGGTTAGCACGTAATGCTGCTGTAGGATTTAATAAACCTGTAGCTTTCTTTAGTTTGGAGATGTCGTCGATTCAATTGGTGAATCGTTTGATATCAAGTGAAACTGAAATCAACACTGAGAAACTCCGTAAAGGACAATTGCTCGATCATGAGTGGCAACAACTTAATAAAAAAGTTACACCACTTACCAACGCGCCGATTTATATTGATGATTCGCCAGCGCTTTCTGTTTTTGAATTAAGAGCAAAATGCCGTCGCTTGAAGGCGGAGAAAAAGATAGAACTCATTATCATCGATTATTTGCAGTTGATGGTAGGAGGGAACGACAACAATAAAAATGGAAATCGTGAACAGGAAATCAGTCATATTTCGCGATCGCTTAAAAGTATTGCTAAAGAATTAGAAGTTCCTATCATCGCACTTTCGCAGTTGAGTCGAGCCGCTGAAACGCGTGGTCAAGGCAAACGACCGCAGCTAAGTGATCTTCGCGAATCTGGAGCCATTGAACAGGATGCCGATATGGTAATGTTCATCTATCGTCCGGAGTATTATGGATTGACAGAAACAGAAGAACACGAGCCAACAAATAATCTTGCAGAAATCATTGTAGCGAAAAATCGTAATGGTGCTTTAAAAACCGTTAATCTCAAATTCCTTGGTCATCTTACCAAGTTCACGGATATGGAAGAGTTCGACTTTGTGGATGAATCACCATCAGTTAAAATTCAAAATCCGAACATCGCTACCGACCGAATGACAAGAAATTCGAGGATGAATGATATGCAAGATGAACCACCATTTTAAATAAATTAAGAATTTAAAATTAAGAATTAAAAATTACGTCCCAAGAGATATTGGGTAACTGATTAAGTTTATTACTACGTAACATTGTACCTTTATCAACGTTATTAGTAAATCTATTATGACAAAAAAATTAGCTATTCTTTTATTGTTTTGTTTTGTTGCTACGATACCGTTGAAGGCGTCGTACATCCTTATCCCAATGGATAATTCTCAAAAGAACCATCTTAAAGCTTATGGTGTTGCATTTTGGTTGCTCACGAATCAGTTGGAAGTGGATTGGTTGTTAAACTATCGTGGAGGTAGTTTTATGTTTAAGCAATTGCCATCGATAGAGAAAGAATGTACTATTCGTGGAGTAAGTTATTCAGTGATTGCTGATGGACAGGCTGCAGCTATTTTGGATGAGATTGCGCAACCGGAAGCGAATATGGATCTTGTGAAGTTGGAAAAAGTTCCGAAGATGGCAGTGTATTCTCCGAAAGATAAATTGCCATGGGATGATGCAGTAACGCTTGTGTTAACGTATGCTGAGATTCCTTATGATATAGTTTATGATGAAGAAATTCTTTCTGGTAAGCTACCGTTGTACGATTGGTTGCACATGCATCACGAAGATTTTACTGGACAGTACGGAAAATTTTATGCGATGTATCATACAGCACCGTGGTATCAAGAGCAAGTGCGTACTGATGAGAACATGGCGCATAAGTTAGGATACAATAAAGTTTCACAAATGAAGCTTGCTGTGGCAGAGAAAATTCGTGATTTCACTGCTGGTGGAGGGTTTTTATTTTCGATGTGTTCAGGAACGGATAGTTATGACATTGCTTTAGCTTCAGAAGGCTTAGACATTTGTGAAAAAATTTATGATGGTGATGGAACAACAGCCGATTATAATAGCAAACTCGATTACAGCAAATGTTTTGCATTTCGTAATTTTAAATTAGTTACGAATCCTCTCGAGTACGAATTTTCGAATATTGACATGACAACAGTTCGTCGTATTCCAAAGAATGAAGATGTATTTACATTATTCGAATTTTCTGCAAAGTGGGATCCAGTTCCAACAATGCTTTGTCAAAATCATGAACAAGTGATTAAAGGTTTCATGGGACAAACTACCTCCTTCAATAAAGAATTTATTAAGCCTGAAGTTTTAATTATGGGTGATAACAAAGCTGCAAACGAAGCACGTTATATCCACGGAGAATTTGGAAAAGGCACATGGACATTTTATGGTGGTCATGATCCAGAAGATTATCAGCACATGGTTGGTGATCCTCAAACAGATTTAAGTTTACATCCTAATTCTCCAGGCTATCGTTTAATTTTAAACAACGTACTCTTTCCTGCTGCTAAAAAGAAAAAACAGAAAACATAGTTTAATAGTTC
>JBBRAW010000038.1:0-26364 GCA_038206385.1 Bacteroidia bacterium
TAATAATCCGCATTATTTTTTGCTACTTCATAATTTGGAACAATACGCCATCCTCCAAAAGGGATCGGACTCATGCATTCAACTCCTCCAGCAATAATGCAATCTGCCATTCCTGATTTTATTTTCGCTGCTGCAATAGCAATCGACTCTAATCCTGACGCACAGTATCTATTAATTGTCATTCCTGGAACTTTAACGGTGTCAAGTCCCATGAGCGAAATCATTCGCCCAATATTTAAACCTTGCTCTGCTTCGGGTGTTGCATTCCCTACAATAACATCATCAATTTGATCCTTGTCAAGATTCGGTACTGCACTCATCAAATGTCGTATTACTGAAACTGCTAAATCATCAGGACGAGTAAATCGAAATTGCCCGCGAGGTGCTTTTCCAACTGCTGAACGAAAACCTGTAAGGATGTATGCTTCCATTTTTATGAAATTAATTGAATTAATAAAAAAGTATACTTTTCAGAATTTTTATGGAACAAATTTACAAAATATAGATTCTTGATTCTTATTTAAATTACAATTCCTATTTACTTTTAATAATAATTGAATCAAAAAAAAACATATCCATAAAACGTAATCGTAACATTATTATGACTTTTTCTCTAACAAAAAACCCCGCATTGCGGGGTTTTTTGTTATTTCTTTTTCGTTGTATCAACGGGGGCAGGTGAAGGAGGCGCTCCTCCTGCGGCTGGTGGAATACCACTAGGAGCAGCAGTACCTGGTTTTGCACCAGGAGTGGCTCCTTTGTCCGTTGCACTTTTCTTTGCACCAGCCTTTTTAGCCGCGTCAGTTTTCTTGGCATCATCAGCAGCAGCTTTCAAATCTACTCCATCTTTATAGGTCGCAGTACCAGTAATCTGGCCTTTACGGCTCATCGACTTCCATTCACCGTCACGCTTGTTGTTTTTATAATATCCTTCAGAAGCAGCTTCGCCATCTTCATAATAACGAACCCATTTTCCTTCTTTCTTTCCAGCAATATATTCTCCTTCTTGCTTTACTTGCCCAGAGTAATAGTATCTTTTGTAAGATCCTTCTTTAATACCGTTTTGGTAATCTTGCTCTTCCATTACTTTTCCATAAGGATAATAACGAGTGCTTTTACCATGACGAACATCATTTACAAATTCCACTTCACTAATTAAATCACCAAGGGAATTGTAAGTGCGCCATGGACCTTGTTTCTGTCCTAGCTCATCAGTTTTGTTGCGATGCTTCTCCTTTCCCGGAGCATACTTCGGCTTCTCTTCAGATTGCGCCTGACTTAGCAAAGGCATTGCAAATAAGAATAATATCAATAATCGTAATCGATTCATACCATATGGGGGGTTTTCGATGCGGCTAAAATTAGTAACTAATTTAATTCCTCAATGCTTTTCCGGTGGTCAAAATAGACTGAATTCTTTCTAAAGTCTTTTTTTCGCCACAAAGTGACAGAAATTCTTGTCGCTCAAGATCGAGTAAATATTGCTCTGAAACAAGTGTTGGGGCAGAAAGATCTCCACCACATAACACATATCCAAGTTTTTCTGAGATTAATTTATCATGTTCACTTATATAATGTCCGCTAAACATCGTGTTTGCACCAGCATATACCATCCCTAATCCACCTCTTCCTAACACTCTAATATCCTTACGAGGACTTGGTTTTGTATATCCAGCATCTGCAATTTCAATCGCCGAACGTTTTGCATCAGCAAGTAATCTATTTCTGTTCAAACTAATAGCATCAATTCCAAGTCTTAGGATTCCTAAATCAAAGGCCTCTTCGGCCGATGTCGACACTTTTGCTTGCCCAATAGTAAGAAATCTTTCCTTCAATAAGTTGAGTTCAATATCGCCTTCTTGTATTGAATCAGCAAAACGTAATGCAAATTCTTTTGTTCCACCGCCACCAGGAATTAATCCTACTCCAAATTCTACCATACCAATATAAGTCTCGGCATGTGCCTGAACCTTATCAGCATGTAATGACATCTCACATCCACCGCCTAAAGCTAGTGCAAAAGGAGCTACAACCACGGGAATCGAAGAATACCTTACACGCATGTTCATATTTTGAAATGCCCGAATCGCCATATCTACCTCATCCCACTCTTGTTCAATTGCCATCATAAATACCAAAGCCAAATTTGCCCCAGCTGAAAAATTCTGACCATCATTACCAATTACTAGTCCTCTAAAATTCTCTTCTGCAAGTTCAATGGCTTTATTAACACCTTGAACAACCTCTCCACCAATTGTATTCATCTTGGTATGAAACTCACAACAAAGTATTCCATCACCAATATCAATAATGCTTGTACCGCTGTTACTCCAAACCGTTTTTGTTTTTCTTAGCGGATGAAGTGAAATATAGTTTTCTTGTCCAGGAATTACTTTGTATGAATTCGAAGGCACATCATAGAAATAACGAATTCCATTTTCGTTTTTATAAAAAGAAGAGCATCCCAAAGCTAACATATCATATACCCAAGCGGCTGGTTTCATGCCTGCAGCTTCCATCGCTTTCGCGGATACTTCAACACCTAAAACATCCCAACTTTCGAATGGACCAATCTCCCATCCAAACCCAGCTTCCATCGCCGAATCAATGCGATAAACTTCATCAGCGATCTCCGGAATCCTCTCCGAAACATATCGAAATAATCCGTAAAAAGAAGCTCTGTAAAAATCTCCAGCAAGATCTTTTCCTGCTATAAAAATCTTCATTCTTTCACGTAAATCATCAACTGTTTTAGTGAGCTCTAAAGTAGCAAACTTGGTTTTTGTTTGTACTTTATATTCTAGTGTCTTTAAATCCAATGATAAAATCTCGGATTTGCCAGCATCATTCTTTACTTTTTTATAAAATCCTTGTTTCGTTTTATCACCAAACCATTTATTGGCCACCATTTTCTGAATGTAATCTGGTAACTTAAATAAATCACGTTGTGAATCTTGCGGACAATTCTGATAAACTCCTTCGGCCACATGTACCAACGTGTCTAATCCTACAACATCGCCGGTACGGAAAGTTGCTGATTTGGGTCTTCCTAAAACTGGACCTGTCAATTTATCAACATCTTCAACTGTCAATCCCATCTTCTCAACAATATTGAAGATAGCCATCATACCATAAACCCCAATTCTATTTGCTATAAATGCAGGTGTATCTTTACATAAAACGGTAGTTTTTCCCAGAAAAAGATCTCCATAATGCATCAAGAAATTCAATACGTCTTCAGAGGTTTCTGGACCAGGGATGATTTCTAGTAAACGCAAATAACGAGGCGGATTAAAAAAGTGAGTGCCACAGAAATTTTTTTGGAAGTCCTCACTGCGGCCTTCACTCATTAAATGAATTGGAATCCCCGAAGTATTACTCGTAATTAATGAACCTAGATTTCTATATTGTTCAACTTGCTCAAAAACTTTTTTCTTGATGTCAAGATTTTCCACAACAACCTCAATGATCCAATCGCAATTAGAGATATCCTTCATGTTATCAGAAAAATTGCCAATAGTAATTCTATTCGAAAAACTCTTTTTATAGAGAGAAGAAGGATTTGCTTTTAATGTACTTTGAAATGCTGCATTTACAATTCTGTTCTTAACTATTGAATGATCCAATGTTAATCCTTTGGCTTGCTCATCAGGTAATAATTCACGAGGTGCAATATCTAGTAATAAAACATGAACACCAATATTTGCAAAATGACAGGCAATTCGAGATCCCATAATCCCTGATCCTAAAACAGCCACATTACGTATTTTACGCATAAATTATTTAATTGAAATAAGGGCAAAACAAACTGCTTATACAAAGATCATTTTAGTAAAAGCGGATTTTTACAAATATCTAAATTTTAACGGAAAATGAGCTTAATCTACAAATAAGGTTGAATAATTTGAATAGGACACACGCCATCTGCCATAATAAAAATGGTTTTATGCTGAATCTTTAAAAAAATCTAACTTATTAGCTATATTCTCCTAATTTTGCGGCTGAATTTCAATGAAAAAATATGAGCTTCGATAAAATTATTTCTATTCCTGGAATGCCCGGACTATTTAAAATGGTTGCCCAGATGCGTAATGGCGGATTTGTGGTGGAAGGAATGTCTGATGGTAAAAGATTACCAGTTTCAGCAATGCAAAGGATTATAATGCTGAAGGATATCAGTGTTTACACTATGGAAGATGATATGCCTTTGGAAGAGGTCTTCTTAAAGATGAAAAATAATGATGACGTTGCTTCATCAATATCTGCAAAAGCCGATCCCGCAGAATTAAAATCAACATTGAAAAAGGTATTGCCTGAATTCGATGAGGAACGTGTTCACGTTTCTGATATCCGCAAAATGTTTTCTTGGTATGGCCTTTTGAAAGATAATGTGAGTTTCGAAAAGACAGAGGCAGAAGTCGAAGAAGCTGAAGTAATCAATGATGAAGCTCCTAAGAAGAAAGCAAAAGCTAAAGCTGAAATTCCAGAAGCAACAACTTTAGAAACTGATGAATCGTCTGTTAAAAAAGTTGCTCGCAAGAAAAAAGCAGATACTACAGCAGATTCAGGCGCTGACGATGCTCCTAAAGCAGCAAAAAAAACTGCGCGTAAGTCAACGAAAAGTGCAGAGTAATTAAAGCATTTAAATTCTCTCTTTGTTGTTGCAACAAATAAATGGTTAATTTTAATAATGAAAATTAGTTTCAAAATATGTTAGCAAAGGCAGAAGAGACTCTTACCGTTAGTTTAAGGCAATACTTGCCTTCGCAACTTGTTATTACTTCATGGAAGGATATAGAAGTGTTTTTCAAAGAATTATTGGAAAGAGAATTATCATCTGCCGCCGACTTAAAAAAGTGGTTGATCGACAGAAGTGAATTGGAGGCAGTTCTTGAAGAAGATTTAGGCTGGAGATACATCAAAAGAAGTTGCGATACTGCAAACGAAGAGTACGCAAATGCATTTATCCTATTCGTAAATGAAATTCAACCGCTCATTTCTCCTCAAAGTAATGCATTGGATTTAAAACTTCTTGCATCGCCTTTTCTTAGTAATTTAGATGATTCACGTATTGATATTGTTGTTCGTCAAATTCGTATGCGTGTTGAAATTTTTCGCGAAGAAAATGTTGTCTTAATTGCAGAAGTTCAAACGAAAGAACAAGAGTACGCAGCCATCAATGGTTCCATGACTGTTGAAGTGGATGGAAAAGAATTAACACTACAACAAGCATCAAATTTTTTAGAACAAGATGATCGTACTAAGCGTGAAGAGGTATATCGAAAAATTTTAAAACGTCGTTTGCAAGACAGAGATAAGTTAGATGATTTATTTAATGAGTTGCTTAAACTTCGAAACAAGATCGCATTAAATGCTGGTTTTAAAAATTTTCGTGATTACATGTTCGCTAATCTCGGGCGCTTTGATTACAATGCAGATGATTGTTTTAAATTTCATGATGCTGTTGCAAAGGAAGTTGTTCCTCTTGTAAATTTTATTGAAAAAAATCATAAGGATTCTTTAGATCTTGATACGTTACGACCTTGGGATTTATCGGCAGAGCCTAATGGACAAAAACCACTTCGCCCTTCAGAAAATGCAAATGATTTAATGAAGAAAACGATTTCGTGTTTTACGAAATTAGACCCGTTTTTAGGAGATTGTATGCGTGCGATGCAAGATGCTAAACGGCTTGATTTAGATTCACGAATTGGTAAAGCTCCTGGTGGATATAATTACCCATTATATGAAACTGGAATGCCATTTATCTTTATGAATTCAACAAATTCATTGCGAGATCTTGTAACCATAGTTCACGAAGGCGGACATGCAGTTCATTCAATAGTAGATAAACAACTCGAGCTAGTAGATTATAAAAATTTGCCCAGTGAAGTTGCAGAGTTAGCTTCCATGTCGATGGAATTACTTTCAATGGAGCATTGGGATGATTTTTTTACGAATCCAGACGATTGTGCACGTGCCCGCAAAAAGCATTTGCAAGATGTATTGAAAGGATTACCATGGATTGCTGCTGTTGATGCTTTTCAACATTGGATTTACCTTCATCCGGAACATGATGCAAACGACAGACGACAGGCTTGGTCGGATACGTATAATCGCTTTACTGGAAACGTTGTGAATTGGGATGAAATGGAAGACGCCAAATCGAATCTTTGGCAAAAGCAATTGCATATTTTTGAAGTGCCGTTTTATTATATCGAATATGGATTTGCGCAATTAGGAGCAATTGCAGTATGGAGAAATTTCCACTTAGATCGAAAAAGATCGTTGGAACAATATTTAAATGCTTTACGTTTAGGATATACACGTTCCATCGGTGATATTTATCAAACCGCAGGTGTCCGATTCGATTTCTCAGCAAACTACGTTAAGGAGTTATGTGATTTTGTAAAAGGTGAGCTAGAAAAGGTGAGTTAATGTAACTTTTTTCGCATTTTTACGAATAAGAATTTTGATAGAAGCCCATGCTTCCAGTAAATCTATTGCAATGATCTCGTCAACGGTGCTATTACCTTTACTCTCTTTATTGCTGCTTCTGCTGCTTGGAGTAATCGTACTTTATATCCGCTTGTACAAATCAAATCTATTAATTGGTAAAGAGCAATCATTCGAAACACTCTTCGAACAACAACCAGAAGCATGGATTATTATCGATGGAATTTCTCTTCATGCAGTTGAGGCGAATCAAAAAGCACTAAACCTTTTCGGATTATACCGTAAGAGTTTTATTAGTGAATTAAAATTCAACCAACTTTTTCGTGATCAACTTGAAGATGATGAAGTAAGTTTATTGCTTAATGCAGTTGATAATAATACATTCACCAATAAACTTTTGGATTGTCGAAGTTTACAAGGAAGAGTGTTCGCGGTTAATGTTTCTATTAGTAGAATTTACGAGGGAAATTTATTTTGCAGATTTGCTGATCCTACGGATAACATTGCCATCAATTCACTTCCACGAATTGAAACAAGTAACAAAGAAATTCCATTTGTTGAGATTCAGGAGCAAGTGGAGGCCTCTATTAATAAGTTTGCAAATCAAAAATCAATACCAATCGCTCCAGTTCCATCCGGATTAATTCCAGTTGTTGCAGATGCAGTTGCTGTAATTGATTTCGAACAAAATTTTTTGGAAATAAGTGATGCTTTTGCAGAATTAACAGGATATGATATTGTTGAATTAAAAGAACTAGGCTTCGAAACTATTATTCATACTTCCGAAGCATTTCAACATGATCAGTGGTTTAAAACATTATCAGAAGGAACATATCGGGTGGCACGTACCGAACGTAGAATTTTACGTAAAGACCGCCAACCTGCAACGTTAGAATTATTAGCAGCAAGTTTACCTTCACGTAAAGCGGTCGTTATTACTGCAATCGATAACAGCGAAGCACGACAAGAACAAGAATCATTAAAGCAATCACGAAATAATTTATATGCTTTAGTTCAAAACACAGCAGAAGCAATTTTTTCTGTTGATGCTCTTGATAGAATTACTGTTATCAATCATCGTTTCCAACAATTAATTTCTGCACGATTAGGACGAGAGTTAATTGCTGGAGAAGAATTTGGTGCGGCACTACCAACAACCGCCAGAATACAATGGAAAGAACGTTTGCAAAAAGTATTACTTGGGCAAACAATAAATTATCGTGAAATAAGCGCTAGCATTGATGGTGAGCAAGTTTATGAAATTTTATTATATCCAGTAATTAACGATCAACAATTAGTTACTGGTGCTAGTTATTATTCACGCAACATTACAGATAGAATTCAGCAAGAAGAAGAGTTGAGAATTGCAAAAGAAAAAGCCGAAAAGGCAACGTTAGCAAAGTCGGAATTTCTTGCAGTAATGAGTCATGAAATTCGAACACCACTCAATGGTTTAATTGGAATTTCTGAATTGCTAAATAGTACATCCCTCAGCGTTCAACAAAAAGAATTTGTAGATATTATCCAACTTAGCGGCGAATCACTATTACAAGTTATCTCTGATATTCTTGATTTCTCAAAGATCGAAGCTGACCGCATGCAATTGGAATCTGCTCCATTCGAATTAAAATCTGTGGTAACCGAAACGCTTTCAATTTTATCTGGAAAAGCATTAGAGAAAAATCTTAAATTAGAATATATAGCAGACTTAAAGTTACCTTCAACTGTTATAGGTGATAAAGCACGTTTGCGACAAATCTTGATGAACCTAGTAGGTAATGCTTTGAAATTTACAGAGCAAGGAGGAATTAGTGTTAGTATTAAAGTTAAGCAGGAGTTTAAAAATATTCTTGAGTTACAATTTGAAGTGAAAGATACAGGAGCCGGAATTTCGCCTGCTCAAGCCGATAAATTATTTGATGCCTTTACACAAGTAGATCCGTCTACTTATCGCAAATACGGTGGAACTGGATTAGGTCTTACTATTTGTAAAACGTTAGTGACATTAATGGGTGGACAAATATGGGTGGAGAGTTTACAAGAGATTGGCAGTACATTTTTCTTTACTATTAAAGTACAACGTTCAGAGAATGAAGTGATAGAAGTAAAAGCTGCACCTCGAATTTTATTTCCTGCAGAAAAAATGGCAGAAGAATACGCTGCTTCAATTTTGTTAGCAGAAGATAATGATATCAATCGATTATTAGCATCTAAATTATTTGGACGTCTTGGATATAATATTGAAGCTGTTTCAAATGGTCTGGAAGCTTTAAATGCAGTAAAGCGTACACGATACGATATTGTATTTATGGATGTGCAAATGCCTGAGATGGATGGATTGGAAGCAACGCGTGCAATACGTGAACAAATACCATCGGGACACCAGCCCGTAATAATTGCGATGACTGCATTCGCAACTTCTGAAGATAGAGATATGTGTCTTGATGCAGGAATGGATGATTACGTGCCTAAACCTATTACATTGGAAGACCTTGAGCGAATGCTCCGTAAATGGGCAGGCATAAATTTCGAAAAAACTAATTCAAGAGAAATGATAAGTAAACAAATTATTGTTGAAGAGAAAGAGGATACATTGATGGATCAAATTGCAATCAATAGATTGATGGATATCAGTAAGCAAACTGATCCTGGTTTTTTATTACAAGTGCTCGATATGTTTATTGCACAAGCACCACAAAGTATTACGGAAATTCAAACATCACTAGAGCAAGGTAATTATACAAAAATGTGGCAAGCTGCACATAAATTAAAGGGAACAAGTTTAAATATCGGAGCAAAACGTCTTGGCAATATTTGTCGTGCAATCGAAAACAAAGGTCGAAATTTAGAATTATCAGGGCTTAATGAATTAGCGATGCAATTAACAAATGATTACAAAGCAACAGTTGAGGAGTTAAAAAGTTTGTTTCAATATAATTGATAACGATTTGAGAATATGCTTTCAAGATAGCTAAACTATCCATGTACTAATGAAAATATTTTTACTTTAACAATTCATTATTTACTCTTTAATTTTTTCTTAATTCCATCCAATAAAACGGCATTTGTTTACAAATTAATTTAGCAATAAATCTCTTACATGGTTGATGTTTAATTTCAAAACCAAGAGAAATAAAATTAGCTAATAAATGATGATGATAATTTTTGGCAAGAGAACTATTTCCCAAGCTTTCGTAGTAAGATTGAGTTCTTATTCTAGCTAAATTAGCAGCATTACTATTTTCATAAAGCGGACTATCAATAATATGTATGCAACCATTTTTATTCAAAGTAGGAATTAATTTCCGAAGAATTATTTCTGGATCTTTGAAATATTGAACACTGCTTGCAAAAATAATCTGATCAAAACTGTTTATAGGAAATTCACATTTATCGAGCTCTAAACAAAGCCATTTTGATTTCGTTACATCATGTGTTCTTGCTGCTTGTTCTAATTCCAATAAATTAATATCTTGACTAATCACTTTACTTGAAGTTTTATTTGCGATGTTTGAACTTAACCATCCATTGCCGCAGCCTATTTCAAGAATCTGTTGTTGATTGTGAAATTGCCTTAACCATTTTATAAAATTGTTCATACTTTTTTCTCGAATCTTCCATTCTGCTTTTAATGGATGCGAGGATTCAATACTTGGCAAATTTTTTAGTTGCTTGTCTGAATAAATTCTTTGTTCTTTGGCCCTTACATCAAGATAGATTTCAACAAAGGAAGATGGCTGAAAGGAAAGTGAACGCCAAACGCCATTTATTATTTCTAAGTTTCGAGATTTAGCCCAAATATTAAACCATTCCATCGACATCAAGGTTGAAATTGAAAACTTGCGATGTAATGATCACCCCATTTATTGAATGGTAGAATGCTTCCAAATAGTTTATCTAATCGTTCAAGTGTTTTTAGTAATCTTGGATTTTGTTTTGCAAATTTTATTGATTGAGGTGGTGGAAATAACAACGACATCGATTCAACTTTCAATGGTTTAAATTGTTTACCAAGCATTTTTTTTATAATAGAGTAGGAGTAATGCCATGTGGTAAAATGATCATTTTCAATTTTAGCATTACTACCATTTTTATGGAATCTTCTGAAAGTTTTTTTGTAATTTCTAGTGAAGAGCCACATAAATTCCCAAGGACAAATTACTGGCATAATAACTAATGTAATAATAGCACCTGGTTTTAAGATTGTAGGTAATTGAGATAAAACTATGTTTAAATTTCCGGTGCAATTTAATCCTCCGAAATTTGAAAACACATAATCGAAATTCCTATAGGGAACATCACTTAAATTCATAAAAGATAGTTTTTCGTAAGTAATTTTACCTTCTAATTTTTTCAACTGCACTTTCGCTTCAAATTGATTTAACATCCCTTCAGAAATATCTATCGCATGAATTCTAACATTGTATTTTTCGGAAAAATATAATGCATCTAAACCAGTACCTGCATTCATTTCTAGTAGAAAGTCATTTTCTTTAATGAAATGTCCAACATGTTTTCTTACTTGCGCACGAAGTTTTATTAGTATTGGATTGCTAATATCAAAGGCATCAAAACTTGTAGATTGATTGGTGAAAGCCATTTCAACACCAAAGTTGGACTCAATATTTTCCATTTTAAAATGAAGGCTCTAATGCACGGAGTTTAGAATAAGAAATTTTTGCTGCTGGTTGATGTATTCCATAGGATACTATTTTCTTTAGCGTTGAATAATTTATTCTTTTTTCTCTATTCAATAATTGATAAAATGTTTGTTTAGATTGTGCTGATCGAAATTGCCGATGTAAATATCGTTGAAGCTCTTTATAAAATAATGGTTGATAGGTGTTTTTAAACATCAACAATAATTCATCTGAATCTGTCCAATTTCTTTTCTCTTTTAATTGATCACTAACACTTTCGTAGAATTTTGTTCCAGGTAGTGGATATGAAATTGAAACGCCAATGTCATGAGGCATTAATTTAAGAACCATTTTTATTGTTGAATGAATATCTTCTGCGTTCTCTCCTGGATATCCAAATTGAATAAAGAAGCATGGTTTAACCCCTTGTTTTTTTAGTTCAAGACTTGCAGCTTCTATTTGTTCAATTTTTGTTCCTTTTTCCATTGCATCCAAAATCTTTTGAGAACCACTTTCTGCTCCCAACCATACCTCCTCACATCCAGCATCAGCTAAAGCTTTTACATTATTTTCGCTTAATAAAAGATCAACACGAGATTGTATTTTAAATCGAAATACTAGATTAGTTTTTTTTATTTCATCAACAAACTCTTCCACCCAACCGGGTTTAAGACCAAAAATATCATCACAAAACCAAATATGATCAAAATTAAATCGTGTTTGTAATTCCAATAATTCTTCGACAACTTTTTGCGGACTTCTTGCATTGTAACGATTCCCATAAATAGGTTTAGCACACCAATTACAATGATAAGGACAGCCTCTAGTTGTATACATGTTCAATGAGAAGTAACCTTTGCTTTGAATCCACGCTTTACGGTATGGAGAGATGTCTAATAAGTCCCAAGCAGCAAAAGGTAATGTATCAAGTTCCCGAAGAACATTTCGTTTTGGATGATGAACAATTGTATTACTCTCAATACGAATTATGCCTTCTATATTTTTTAAATCCTTTCCACTTTTGTTTAATGATTTCAATAATTCATTTAGAGTTATTTCACCCTCCCCAATAATGATATAATTCGCTCCATTTTCTAAATATACTTCATAGCGATCTGTACTATCGGAGCTGCAAACAATTACAATACAATTATTCTCTTTAGCGATTTTAATCATTTCAAAAGCTGCTTCACGCATATTACTCAAACACATTTTTGTAAGGTAATTAAAGCCATCATCGTAAATTACAAATATATCAGGTGATAATGTTTTTATTTTTGACTTAATGTTATTTGTATTTTCATCGAACATTACATCATGAAAGTAAACATTGAAATTTTTCTCTCTCAAAATGGCACATGCCATTAATGTCCCGAGTGGAGGATAGGGTTGCTGTTGCTTTCTTTGTTTTTGATCAAAATTTAAGAAGTAACTATGTGTGATTAAAACATTTTTCATATTACCGATATATGATTTTGTTCTTGCTGAGTTAACCACTCAGGACTGTTTTCCAGTCGCTCTTCGTATAACCGCATTACCTTATGTTGATACCCTTGTGGATGATGCTTAGAAATATGTTTCTCTGAACGCATTTGCTGATTTCTTAAATCAGTATCAATTGTTTTAAATTTTTTTATCCAATAATTTTTGGTGATTTTTAAAAATATTGAATCAATGAATTTTAGTGGAAATATTTCCAAAATAAATTCTATTGTCTTTTGAAATTTAGAAATAGGTAATTCGAATAATGATTCAAATGGAGTTGTTCTATATCCAGGTAAATATTGATTCGCCCATAAATTTGCTGTCAGGAACTTTTTATAAAGTGATTCATTAGTAAGCGGACGTAATGTCAATAGTTCCGTAGCAGTGAATAAATTTTCATCTTGAATTTTAAGATGATTTTCATCAATAAAGTAATTCACACAAAAATTTTTATGAGAGTTAAGAAGAAATATTTTTTTAAACAAAATCATGAATGTTCTTGAAATCCATAATCGATCTGCTTTAGTAATGATAAAGTAATCTATATCGGAATTCTCATCCATAAAATCTTTGCTAAGTGAACCTGAAATCCAAACACCTCTAACAAAGGGGAATTTGCTCATCATTTTAGAATAGGTTCTAGCCTTTTCCCATTTTTTAACTGCTCTTGAGTTACCAGCTTCTCGCCTTAATACTAGTTCAATTTCGTCTTTCAGGCTGTAATATTCTCCAATTTTAAAAACAAGCCCTTCTTTGATTAGTTCATTTATTGTTTGTCTAATTTCAATTCTATTTAGAGGTTCATGGTGGCAGAAACGTACTAATTCATCTTCCCTAAGTGGGTAGCGAAAAATATCGAAATATACTAATGTGCTCCAAACTGGATAAAAAGATGTAGAATTCATTTTGTTTTGTGTGATTCAAATATAGGAAAAGGACTTAATTACTCAAGTAAATGCGACTTCATTTTATAAGAAATCGAAATTTCTTCGAACACATATTTATGTTAAGTGATAAATCGCAAATAGAAGTTAATTATAAGAATTTGGTAACCAAATGTGTAAATATTTGGTAAATATGTTGGATAAATAAAAAAGAATTGTAAATTTGCCGTCCCAAAGAAAAATCTTTCTCATGATTATTGTACCACTTAAAGAAAACGAAACAATAGATAAAGCACTTAAGAAATTCAAGAAGAAATTCGAGAAAACAGGCATTATCAAGCAATTACGTGCACGTCAGGCATTTGAAAAACCTTCCATTTCACGTCGCACGACGATTAAAAAAGCAATATATAAGAATCATTTAACTTCCCAGATTACAGGTTAATTGTTCTATAAATTTATATAAATCCGGAGTTTATAACTTCGGATTTTTTTTTGCGTTTTGTACTATTTTAAACTTATCTTTATTGTCTTAGATGATTCTTTGTGAACGATAAAGAGCGTTTCCTGTCTTTCCTTAAATTCGAAAAGCGTTTTTCCGAACATACGATTGTAGCATATACAATCGATCTCACCCAATATTTAGATTATTTGCTGATTCAATATCAGATCGATGATGCATCTTTAGCAACGCATTTTTATATCCGCTCTTGGATCGTTTCACTAATGGAACAAGGGTTAGATTCACGATCAGTAAGTCGGAAGGTAACTACATTAAGAACCTTTTATAGATTTATGTTAAAGATAAAACGCATGGAACGAACTCCCATGTTAAAGGTACAAGCTCCTAAAGTTTCTAAAAAATTACCTGAGTATATTGATGATAATAAAATGTTGCTTTTGCTTACACCCAATATCGAAGAAAAAGTTACGTTCGAGTCTATAAGAGATTTTTTAATTCTTGATTTTTTTTATCGAACAGGAGTACGACTTTCTGAATTGATAAATTTAAAAACTAGTGATATAAATCTCTATAATTTAACTATTACCGTATTGGGGAAACGTAATAAAGTAAGGCAAATTCCAATTACAATGAAATTTAAAAATATATTAAAAGATTATTTGTCATCACGTGAAGTTTTTTTAAAGCAAACTGAAACATTTCATGAATTCGTTTTCCCTGATAATAAGGGAAACAAAATGACTCCCAACTTCGTTTACCGTAGAGTAAAATCAATGATAAGTACTGTATCCACAGGAAAGAAAAGAAGTCCGCATGTATTGAGACATAGTTTTGCAACAACAATGTTAAATAATGGAGCAGATATTAATTCAATAAAAGAATTATTAGGACACAGCAGTTTGGCAGCAACTCAAGTGTACACGCATAATTCTATTGAAAAATTGAAAGAGGTTTATAAACAAGCATTCCCAAAAGCATAAATAATATTTAAACTAAAAGCATATGAAAGTTAAGGTTCAATCGATCCATTTTGATGCAGACAGCAAACTCCTAGAGTTTATTGAAGAAAAAGTAGATAAACTCACTCATTTTTATGAGGACATTATCGATAGTGAAGTTTTTTTGAGAATCGATAAAGGTGATGAAAAGGGTAATAAAATTGCGGAAATCAAAATTAACACACCTGGCAAAACATTATTTGCAAAAGAACAATGTAAAACATTTGAAGAAGCAACGGATAGTGCCGTTGAATCTTTACGTAAACAAATCACAAAACACAAGGAAAAAACACGAGGAAATTGAGTTTTGATGACTAAATTGAATTAGAAAATCCTGTTTTTCTAGGGTTTTCTAATTCAATTTGAGTTTTGTTAAAAAAAAAACTAAAATATTTTCTGATTTTGTTGTTTTATAAAACATTGAAAATTAGCCTTTAAGCTTTATTATTTTCAATGTTTTGAATAAATTTTCCTTCAAATACCTGAATTATGAAATATATTTTCAAAAGAACTTGTTTGAACTAAATCATTTTGTAAATTTGCAGTCCCTTTTTCGGGGGATTTAATGTAGTTCATTGAATATCAAGCCGATGTAGCTCAGTTGGTCAGAGCTACTGATTTGTAATCAGTAGGTCGGGGGTTCGAATCCCTCCATCGGCTCTTAAATTAGTCGGCATTGTGTAAGTTATTAGAGAGGGTATTAGTAAGCTAAATACAATATCTCAATGCTGCAAAATGCCGACTGTTGTCTGAAAAGAGGGGAGATACTCAAGCGGCCAACGAGGACAGACTGTAAATCTGTTGACCTATGTCTTCACAGGTTCGAATCCTGTTCTCCCCACTTAGTTAATTAGAATTTGAATTTAGGTAATGTGTGTACAGTTTGTTCTTTGATAAATTAGTAATTAAAATCTTTCCTCCAATGGAATAGACTAAAGTTTAAGTTGGAATGATTGTGTTTTATTGAATGAAAATTTAGGCTGAACTGCTTATTCAAGAGTAGAAAGTTTATATTTAACCTTAAAATATTAAGCGGAAGTAGCTCATTTGGTAGAGCATCAGCCTTCCAAGCTGAGGGTGGCCGGTTCGAGCCCGGTCTTCCGCTCTAAAAAATTATAATTACCATAATTCTTTTAAAACAGAATTATAAAAATTTTAACCCTGAAATTCAATGAGTTTTTGTAATTTCACGGCCCATTAAATTGTACAGTGACCTTGAAGATTTGTTAATCAGAGTGTCTTGATTAGCCAATGTAGCTCAGTTGGTAGAGCACATCCTTGGTAGGGATGAGGTCACCAGTTCGATTCTGGTCATTGGCTCATAACCTAAGAAACATTAAATTATAACAACATAACACCTTTAATAAAATGGCAAAAGAGAAATTTGATCGTTCCAAACCACACGTAAATATCGGTACGATCGGTCACGTCGATCACGGTAAGACCACTCTGACTGCTGCAATTACCAACGTACTTGCTCAATCAGGTCTTGCTGAAAAGAGGGATTTCGCCTCTATTGACAACGCTCCTGAAGAAAAAGAGCGTGGTATCACTATCAACACTTCTCACGTTGAGTACCAAACTAAAACCCGTCATTATGCTCACGTCGACTGTCCAGGTCACGCTGATTATGTGAAAAACATGGTTACAGGTGCTGCTCAAATGGACGGTGCAATTTTAGTTGTTGCTGCTACTGATGGTCCTATGCCTCAAACGCGTGAGCATATCCTGCTTGCACGTCAGGTTGGTGTTCCAAAGGTTGTTGTTTTCATGAACAAAGTAGATATGGTTGATGATATTGAGTTATTAGACCTTGTTGAAATGGAAATTCGTGAATTACTATCTTTTTACGATTATGATGGAGATAATACTCCAGTTATCCGTGGTTCTGCATTAGGTGGACTAAACCTTGATGCTACTTGGATGCCTAAAATTCTTGAATTGATGGAAGCTGTGGATACTTTTATTCCAATTCCTCCGCGTATGATTGATCTACCTTTCCTTATGCCAGTAGAAGATGTATTTTCGATCACCGGTCGTGGAACTGTTGCTACAGGTCGTATTGAAAGAGGAGTAATTAACTCGAACGATTCTGTTGAAATCATTGGAATGCAAACAGAGAAGTTAACTTCGACTGTTACAGGCGTTGAGATGTTTCGCAAGATTCTTGATCGTGGTGAAGCAGGTGATAACGTTGGCCTTTTATTACGTGGTATTGAAAAGACTGATATCCGTCGTGGAATGGTCGTAGCAAAGCCAGGCTCAATTACACCGCATACTAAATTCAAAGCTGAAATTTATGTTTTGAAGAAAGAAGAAGGTGGACGTCACACTCCATTCCATCAAAAATATCGTCCTCAGTTTTACATGCGTACAACTGATGTAACTGGAGAAATTACACTTCCAGAAGGGCGTGAGATGGTTATGCCAGGTGATAACGTAACAATCACTGTTGAGTTAATTCAGCCAGTAGCTATGGACAAAGGTCTTCGTTTCGCAATCCGCGAAGGTGGTCGTACAGTTGGTGCTGGTCAAGTAACTGAAATATTAGCATAATATATTAAAATTTAAATAGTTAGTCCTAACTTTAAGTCGGGACTAACTATTTTAAAGTTTAGGGTTCAAAGTTCAATGAACAGTATTTTAAATTAATTTAAAATACCTCATCGAGCCTTGAACTTTGGACTAATATTAGGTTTCACTTTAAGATTTGAAAAAAGTGATTTTAGCTATAAAGTGTCAGATTAGCTACAAATATTGAACTTACGGGTGTAGCTCATCCCGATAGCTATCGGGAGGCAGAGTAGCATCAATTAAATTGAAATATTGAACATACGGGTGTAGCTCATCCCGATAGCTATTTGGAGGTAGAGTAGCATCAATTAAATTGAAATATTGAACATACGGGTGTAGCTCAATTGGTAGAGTAGCGGTCTCCAAAACCGTTGGCTGGGAGTTCGAGTCTCTACACCCGTGCATCCATCAACGGAATACATTAATAATTATCCTTGAAAAGATTATGGAAAAGATCAGATTATATTTAGCAGATTCTTATAATGAATTGATGCATAAGGTGTCATGGCCTGCGTGGAGTGAACTACAAAGTAGCGCTATCGTTGTGCTAATTGCTACACTTATATTTGGGTTGGTAATTTTCTTTATTGATTTTCTGTTCCAAGGAACTTTAAATATTATTTATAACCTTTTTGCATAATCCTGTTATGTCTGAAATCATCGCTGGAAGTAAAAAGTGGTATGTAATCCGTGCTATATCAGGACAAGAGAAAAAAGTAAAACAATATCTCGAGTCTGAAATTATACGCGCCGGATTGCAAAACCATATTGCACAAGTACTTATCCCAATGGAAAAGTATTATCAAATAAAAGAGGGAAAAAAAGTTAGCAAAGAACGTAGCTTTTATCCAGGATATATTTTGATTGAAGCAGAATTAGTTGGAGAAATTACTCATGTGATCGAAAGTACGACAGGGGTAATCGGTTTTTTGGGTGCTAAAGGTGCACCACCAGCTCCACTTCGAATATCTGAAGTTAATAGAATACTTGGAAAAGTTGACGAGCTAGCTGATAGTGAAGAGATTATAAACATCCCATTTGTTATTGGTGAAACTGTAAAAGTTGTTGATGGACCTTTTAACAGTTTCTCAGGAGTAATTGAAGAGGTAAATGAAGAAAAGAAAAAACTCAAAGTAATGGTGAAGATCTTCGGACGTAAAACACCTCTTGAGTTAAGTTATATGCAAGTAGAAAAAGAATCATAAAGTTCTTTTGTCTTCTCAATGTTTTGTTCTATGTGCTTCCAACACTGGACAAAGTGTAAAAGAAGGCTGAAGAATTCTTGATATAAACAAAAACAAATGGCAAAGGAAATAGGCGCACTTATTAAACTGCAAGTAAAAGGCGGTGCTGCTAACCCTGCTCCTCCAATTGGTCCTGCATTAGGAGCGAAAGGAGTAAACATCATGGAATTCTGCAAGCAGTTTAACGCTCGCACCCAGGAAAGAGCCGGTCAGATACTGCCCGTTCAGATTACAGTTTACGTTGACAAATCATTCGAATTTGTCATCAAAACTCCACCAGTTTATAATCAACTGATGGACACTCTCAAAATTCAGAGCGGTTCGGCTGAACCCAATAGGAAAAAAGTTGGTACAGTTACTTGGGACCAAATTCGCACCATTGCTGAAGGTAAAATGCAGGATATGAACTGCTTTACTATCGAATCTGCCATGAAAATGGTAGCTGGATCAGCAAGAAGTGCAGGTATCAATGTAGATGGTTCAGCTCCTTGGGATAAGTAAAAAGTCAAACTAATCACAGCACCGGTACAGCGCTCGCTGCTTCCCGTTAAAAAACCGGATCGCTGAAACAATCAAATTTAGATTCACACAATGGCTAACTTAACAAAGAACCAGAAGGTAGCTTACGCAAAAGTTGATGCTGACAAAGCATACACACTAGCGGAAGCTTCAAAGATGGTGAAAGAAATATCTTTCACAAAGTTCGATGCTTCTGTTGATTTGTCAGTGCGTTTGGGTGTTGATCCACGTAAAGCCAATCAAATGGTACGTGGTATCGTTACCCTTCCACACGGAACAGGAAAAACAATACGTGTACTTGTATTGTGTACTCCCGACAAAGAACAAGAAGCTAAAGATGCCGGCGCTGACTTCGTAGGTCTTGATGAATATATCCAAAAAATCGAAAGCGGTTGGACGGATGTTGATATCGTGATCACAATGCCTAGCGTTATGGCAAAAGTGGGTAAATTGGGTAAAATCCTTGGACCACGTAACCTTATGCCAAATCCTAAAACTGGCACCGTAACAAACGATGTTGGTAAGGCTGTAACAGAGGTGAAAGCGGGTAAAATCGACTTCAAAGTAGATAAAACAGGTATCATTCACGCTTCAATCGGAAAGGTATCATTTGACGCTGCTAAGTTGTTAGAAAACGCACAGGAATTACTTTCTACTATCTCGAAGCTCAAACCATCGGCTGCAAAAGGTACTTACATGAGAAGTATCTCGATCAGCAGTACTATGAGTCCCGGAATTAATATCGACTCGAAGTCGGTAAACGGGTAATAATTATTATTAATCTCAATCAGCAAAATGACCAGAGAAGAAAAAAACCAGATCATTGACTCATTGGTAGAAACATTGTCACAGTACAATAGTTTTTATATCACTGATATCTCTGCGCTGACTTCCGCAAAGACTAGTAAACTGCGCCGATTATGCTTTAACAAGCAGGTCCAGTTGAAGGTTGCGAAAAATTCACTGATCCAAAAAGCATTAGATAGAATTGAAGGCGACTTCACTGATATGATTCCTACCCTAAAAGGGTTCTCGGCAATCATGACGGCTGAGTTTCCAAATATTCCTGCTAAACTTATCAAGGAATTTCGCAAAGAGAGCGATAAGCCAGTATTGAAGAGTGCAAGTATCGACGGTGGAATTTATGTTGGCGACAATCAATTAGATGCTCTTGCATCGTTGAAAACCAAAGACGAACTTGTCGGCGATATTATTGGACTACTCCAATCACCAGCTCAAAATGTTATTTCAGGCCTCAAAGGTCAGGGAAGCAAAATCGCAAGTATCCTCAAAACTCTCGAAGAGCGTGCTGCTTAAAATTAAGCACAGAGAAAACTCTTTATCAAACAAAAAAATTAATCACTCACTCGTATCCCCCCTTTAAAAAACAAATAAAATGGCAGACCTTAAATCGTTCGCAGAACAGTTAGTTAACTTAACTGTTAAAGAAGTTCAAGAACTTGCACAAATCCTTAAAGATGAGTATGGCATTGAGCCTGCTGCTGCAGCCGTAGCTATCGGTGGTGGTGGTGGAGCTGCTGCTCCAGTTGCTGAAGAGCAAACTGCATTCGACGTAATCCTTAAAGCAACAGGTCCTAATAAACTTGCTATCGTGAAACTTGTTAAAGATCTTACAGGTCTTGGCTTGAAAGAAGCGAAAGACTTAGTTGACGGTGCACCAAAAGCAGTTAAAGAAGGTGTTACTAAAGAAGAAGCAAATTCATTGAAGCAACAGTTAGTTGATGCTGGAGCTGAAGTAGATATCAAGTAATTGATTTACAAGTTTTAATAGACCTGTTCCATTCAAAAATGGTACAGGTCTATTCCCGTTTATAATCTGTTGTAAAAAACAGAAGTAAATGAATGGTTGTTTATAATTCAAAACCCCCTTCGCCTTGACTACTAAAACCAGTCTTTCTACCGAAAAGACTTCCAACAACCGTATCAATTTTGCCAAAAGCAAGCACCCCTTCCAGTATCCTGATTTTCTAGAGGTTCAGCTGAAGTCATTTAAAGATTTCTTCCAGCTTGAAACAACGGCAGATAATCGTACACAGGAAGGACTTTATAAGGTGTTCAGTGAAAACTTTCCAATTACTGATTCGCGCAACAACTTTGTGCTCGAATTCTTAGATTATTTCGTAGATCCACCTAGATATTCTATCGAAGAATGTATTGAACGTGGTCTTACGCATAGTGTTCCACTGAAAGCAAAATTAAAACTTTATTGTACTGACCCTGAGCACGAAGATTTCGAAACTATCGTGCAGGATGTTTATTTAGGAACAATTCCCTACATGACTCCTAAAGGAACTTTCGTTATCAATGGTGCAGAACGTGTTGTTGTATCCCAACTTCACCGTTCTCCAGGAGTATTTTTTGGACAAAGCCGCCATGCTAATGGAACAAAATTGTATTCCGCTCGCGTAATTCCTTTCAAAGGATCATGGATCGAATTCGCAACGGATATCAACAACGTGATGTACGCTTACATCGATCGTAAAAAGAAATTTCCAGTAACTACATTGCTTCGTGCAATTGGTTATCAAACAGACAAAGATATCCTTGAGATTTTCGGATTAGCTGACGAAGTAAAAGTTAGTAAAGCTGGATTGAAGAAGGTGGTCGGCCGTAAATTGGCTGCTCGTGTATTGAAAAGTTGGTTGGAAGATTTCGTTGATGAGGATACCGGTGAAGTAGTTTCAATCGAGCGTAACGAAGTTATTCTTGAGCGCGAAACTGTACTTCAAGATGAGCATATTGATATTATCGTTGATGCAGGTGTAAAATCGGTTATCCTTCATAAGGAAGATGCGAATACAAATGATTATGCGATTATTTACAATACGCTTCATAAGGACACCTCTAACTCTGAAAAGGAAGCTGTAGAACATATCTATCGTCAGCTGAGAAATGCAGAGCCACCAGATGAAGAAACTGCACGCGGTATTATCGACAAATTGTTTTTCTCCGATAAACGCTATGATCTTGGTGAAGTAGGTCGTTATCGAATCAATCGCAAGCTTAAACTTGAAATTGACTCTAATACGAAAGTACTCACGAAAGAAGATATAATATCTATCATTAAATACCTGATTCAGCTGATTAATGCGAAGGCAGATGTTGATGATATTGATCACTTGAGTAATCGTCGTGTTCGAACTGTTGGGGAACAACTTTACTCTCAGTTTGGAGTAGGTTTAGCTCGTATGGCGCGTACTATTCGTGAGCGTATGAACGTTCGAGATAACGAGGTATTTACTCCGGCGGATCTTATTAACGCTAAAACACTGTCAAGCGTAATTAATTCCTTCTTTGGAACGAATCAGCTTAGTCAGTTTATGGATCAAACGAATCCCCTTGCAGAGATCACGCACAAGCGTCGACTCTCAGCACTCGGACCAGGTGGTTTATCGCGAGAAAGAGCAGGTTTCGAAGTACGTGACGTTCACTATACTCATTATGGACGATTATGTACTATTGAAACACCAGAAGGACCAAACATCGGTTTGATTTCATCACTATGTGTATTCGCAAAAATCAATAATCTTGGTTTCATTTCCACTCCTTATCGTAAAGTTGCTAATGGGCAAATCGATATGGATTCAGCACCGATTTATTTAACTGCTGAGGAAGAAGATACAATGGTTATAGCACAAGCAAATGCTGATGTAGATGAATCAGGATTATTCCATACCCAAAAAGTAAAAGCACGCTTCGAAGGTGATTTCCCAATTGTAGATCCAAAAGAAATTCATTTGATGGATGTTGCACCGAATCAAATCGCTTCTATTGCTGCGTCATTGATTCCTTTCCTAGAACATGATGATGCAAACCGTGCCCTAATGGGATCGAACATGCAACGTCAAGCAGTTCCATTGCTTCGTCCTGAAGCACCTTATGTTGGAACAGGCTTGGAAGGTGATGTTGTTCGTGATAGTCGTGTGTTGATAAATGCAGAACATTCAGGAGTAGTTGAATATGTTGATGCAAATGAAATTCACATTCGAGGTTATCGTAATGATGATGAGAAATTAGTAAGTTTTGAAGATGATCTAAAAATCTATCGTCTTACTAAATTCCAAAAAACGAATCAAAACACTTGTATCAATCTTAAGCCAATCGTTAAGAAAGGTGATAAGGTTAGAAAGGATCAAGTGCTTTGTGAAGGATATGCAACTCAAGGCGGAGAACTTGCTTTGGGTCGTAATATGAAAGTTGCTTTCATGCCATGGAAAGGAAATAACTTTGAGGATGCGATTGTAATTTCTGAGCGTGTTGTGCGTGAAGATATTTTCACATCGTTACACATCGATGAGTACAGCCTTGAAGTGCGTGATACAAAGCGTGGACTTGAAGAACTAACAGCGGATATTCCAAACGTAAGTGAAGAAGCTACTCGTGAATTAGATGAGAATGGATTAATTCGTGTTGGTGCTGAAGTTACTGAAGGTGATATCCTTATTGGTAAAATCACTCCAAAGGGTGAAACTGATCCATCTCCTGAAGAGAAATTACTTCGAGCAATTTTCGGCGATAAAGCTGGTGATGTGAAAGATGCTTCTCTTAAAGTTCCGCCATCTGTTAAAGGTGTTGTAATAGATAAGAAATTATTTAGCCGTGCTATTAAAGATAAAAAAGCACGTGATGAAGAAAAATCAATCGTTGCTCGTTTCGATGGTGAACAAGACAAAGAATTAGTAGAACTGAAAGGTAAACTGATTGATAAATTGTTCATGCTCGTGAGTGGAAAAACCTCACAAGGTGTAATGAATACTTTTAAAGAAGTAATCATTCCTAAAGGTTCGAAGTTCACACAAAAAATGTTGATTGATCTTGATTACAATAATATCAATCCAACAAAATGGACTACTGATAAGGACAAGAATGATATGATTACTCGTCTACTCACGAATTATAACGTGAAGGCGAATGAGATTATCGCTTCTTATAAACGTAAAAAATTCCAGATTCAGATTGGTGATGAATTACCAACGGGAATTATGCAGCTTGCTAAAGTTTACATCGCTAAGAAACGTAAATTGAAAGTAGGTGATAAGATGGCAGGTCGACACGGAAATAAGGGTATCGTTGCACGTATTGTACGTGATGAAGACATGCCTTACCTAGAAGATGGTTCACCAGTAGATATCGTTCTTAATCCTCTTGGTGTACCTTCTCGTATGAACCTCGGTCAAATTTATGAGACTGTATTAGCTCTTGCAGCACAAAAATTAGGGTTGAAGTTTGCAACACCAATTTTTGATGGTGCTACTATAGAAGAGATTGATAGTTATGTAACGAAAGCAGAACTACCAAAATTCGGTTCTACGTATCTTTATGATGGTGGTACAGGAGAACGATTTGATCAACCAGCAACAGTAGGAATTATCTACATGCTTAAACTTGGTCACATGGTTGATGATAAGATGCATGCTCGTTCCATCGGACCATATTCACTTATTACACAACAGCCTCTTGGTGGTAAAGCACAATTTGGAGGTCAGCGTTTTGGTGAAATGGAGGTTTGGGCAATTGAAGCATTTGGTGCAGCGAATATTCTTCAGGAATTACTTACCGTAAAATCTGATGATGTATTAGGTCGCGCCAAAGCATACGAATCGATTGTAAAAGGTGACAACATGCCTGTACCGGGAATTCCGGAATCATTCAACGTATTGTTGCATGAATTACAAGGTCTTTGTCTGAAAGTTACCCTCGATTAAACAAAATAAATATAAGGGAGTGTCTCCTTCGATACTCCCTTTTTCTAATGTCCATTACATGATTGACTAATATTTAAGTCAAACCAAAAAAACACATGGCAGCGAAAAAAGAACAAAAGCTGAAAAGCAATTTTACGAAAATTACGATTAGTTTGGCAAGTCCTGAAAACATCCTTGAACAATCAAGTGGTGAAGTACTAAAGCCTGAAACAATCAATTATCGTACATACAAACCAGAACGTGATGGTCTCTTTTGTGAGCGCATTTTCGGACCGGTAAAAGATTGGGAATGTCATTGCGGGAAGTACAAACGTATTCGTTATAAAGGAATTGTTTGTGATCGTTGCGGTGTTGAAGTAACAGAGAAAAAAGTGCGTCGCGAGCGTATGGGTCATATCACCCTTACTGTTCCTGTTGCGCATATCTGGTATTTCCGTTCGTTGCCAAATAAAATTGGTTACCTTTTAGGGTTGCCAACAAAAAAACTTGACCTCATCATTTATTATGAGCGTTATGTAGTTATTCAAGCAGGACTTAAGGCTGCGGATGGAATCAATTACCTTGATTTCTTAACGGAAGAAGAGTACTTGAATATCCTTGATGGTCTTCCAAAAGACAATCAACATCTTGATGATAAAGATCCAAACAAATTCATCGCAAAGATGGGAGCGGATGCATTGTATGATTTGTTGGCTCGTCTTGAATTAGATCAACAAAGTTATAATTTACGTTTCCAGGCTAGTACGGAAACTAGTCAGCAACGTAAGAATGAAGCATTAAAACGTTTACAAGTTGTTGAAGCTTTCCGTCAGGCTAACACACATATTGAAAATCGTCCCGAGTGGATGATCGTTAAAGTTGTGCCAGTTATTCCACCGGAATTACGTCCACTCGTTCCTTTGGATGGTGGTCGTTTTGCGACATCGGATTTGAATGATTTATATCGTCGTGTTATTATTCGTAATAACCGATTAAAGCGATTGATCGAAATCAAAGCGCCAGAAGTAATTCTTCGTAACGAGAAAAGAATGCTTCAGGAGGCTGTTGATTCATTATTTGATAATAGCCGTAAAGTAAATGCCGTTAAGACTGAATCTAACCGTGCACTGAAATCACTTTCTGATTCATTGAAAGGTAAGCAAGGTCGTTTCCGTCAAAACTTACTTGGAAAACGTGTTGATTATTCTGCACGTTCGGTAATTGTTGTTGGGCCTGAATTGAAATTACATGAGTGCGGTTTGCCAAAAGATATGGCTGCTGAACTTTTCAAACCATTTATCATTCGCAAGATGATTGAGCGTGGTGTAGTGAAGACAGTAAAAAGCGCTAAGAAAATAGTTGACAGGAAAGATCCTGTAGTTTGGGATATTCTCGA
>JBBRAW010000039.1:0-25538 GCA_038206385.1 Bacteroidia bacterium
GGATTAGAACCTACGCTTGCAGCTATCAAAAACAAAAAGCAAATTGCATTAGCAAATAAGGAAACGCTAGTTGTTGCTGGTGATCTGGTTACGAAAATGGCCAAGGAAAATAATGTACAATTATTACCTGTCGATTCTGAACATTCAGCCATTTTTCAATGCTTATTTGGGGAACTACATAATCCAATTGAGAAGATTATTCTCACTGCTTCTGGTGGCCCATTTCGTGGGATGAAAACGAATGATCTCCAAAAAATAACCAAAAATCAAGCACTTAAGCATCCCAACTGGACAATGGGAGCAAAGATTACCATCGATTCAGCAACTTTAATGAATAAAGGATTGGAGATGATCGAAGCAAAATGGCTTTTTGATTTGCGTCCTGATCAGATTGATGTAATTGTTCATCCACAATCAATTATTCATAGTATTGTGCAGTTTGTAGATGGATCAATGAAAGCGCAAATGGGACTTCCAGATATGAAATTGCCTATTCAAGTTGCACTTGCACACCCGTATAGACTTTATTCAGATTTTCCTCGATTTGATTTTCTCAAATACCCATCATTAACGTTTGAACCAGCTGATGAAAACACCTTTATTTGTTTAGGATTAGCACGAAAGGCAATGATAAAAGGCGGAAATATTCCTTGTATCATGAATGCTGCTAATGAAATTGTAGTTGCAGCCTTTCTTAAAGATGAAGTTCGATTTTTAGAAATTGGCGAACTCATTGAACAATGTATGGAAGAAATAAACTTTATTGCTCAACCAACTTTGGACGATTATTGTTTAACAGATACTAAAACTAGAGAGTGGATGATCGATAAATTAAGGGTCAAAAATTCGTAGCTTTGCAAAAAAATACTTCAATTATGCTTATCTTAAAGTTGAAATAATTCTTTCAAAAATACGTTTCTATAATTCTAATAATTAGTTCCCAAAACAAATGACTCAATTAATAATGGCTGCCCAGTTAATTCTGGGACTCTCAATACTCGTAACGTTACATGAACTAGGTCACTTTTTAGCAGCGCGAGCTTTCGGAATTAAAGTGGAAAAATTCTATCTGTTTTTTGATGCTTGGGGAGTGAAACTTTTTAGCTTTAAAAGAGGCGATACAGAATATGGAATGGGATGGTTGCCTCTTGGTGGTTATGTGAAAATTGCTGGAATGATCGATGAAAGTTTGGATACAGACCAATTAAGTAGCGAACCTCAACCTTGGGAGTTTCGTGCTAAACCAGCTTGGCAACGATTAATCGTTATGGTTGCGGGAGTCACGATGAATGTAATTTTAGGCATCGCAATATTTTCTTACAGCTTGTTACATTTTAAACAAGAATATCTTCCAGTCACATCAGTAAATAACGGTGAAGGAATTTATGCTTATCGATTAGGTCGTGAGTTAGGTTTGCAAAATGGCGATAAAATTATTGCGATTAACGGGCATAAATTTGAACGGTTTGATGACGCACTTTCTACGCGTGTTTTGTTTGGTGCTACATTAACAATAGAACGTAATGGCCAAACAATGGAAGTTACTGTTCCTGATAATTTTTATAAAACAGTTGCTAAAGCTGGAAGAGGAAACTTTATTGGGTCTGGATTTCTTCAATATGTTATTGGGACTGTAAATCCTGATGGTGAAGCACAAAAAGCTGGATTGAAAAGTGGTGATATAATTACCAGAATCGATGGACAAAAAATTGCCGATTATGACGATTTGAAAAACAAACTCATCACCATTAAGGGACAAAAAGTTAAGCTTACCTTTGAGCGCGAAAAGAAAAATATGGAACTTATCTGTGGTGTTTCAGATAAAGGTTTAATAGGAATTGGCTTTGTTGCTGCCCCACTTCCAACAGATAATTATCCAATGCAAGCTTATACTTTAGGATCAGCAATTTCATTTGGTGCAAGCGATGCAAAAGAAGCTCTTGTTTCAAATGTAAAAGGATTGAAAAAAATATTTTCAGGAGATGAAAAAGCCACTGATTCTATTCAAGGACCAATAGGTATTGCACAAATTTATGGTGGTGTTTGGGATTGGGAACGTTTTTGGGGAATTACCGGATTACTATCAATGGTGTTAGCATTCATGAACATGTTGCCAATTCCAGCATTAGATGGCGGGCATGTTGTTTTCTTAACTATAGAAAGTCTTACTGGTAAAAAACTATCAGATAAGTTTATGGAGCGTGCTCAAATTGTCGGAATGGTACTTCTACTTTCGTTGATGGTATTCGCTATTGGTAACGATGTTTGGAAACATGTTATCAATTAGTTTTGTGTTCCATAAATATTAGCTTTCTAATTAAATTACTAGTGATTAAATTCACTAGTAATTTTCAATTTGAAAAAGATTTATAATTTAATTCTATATACTTTTTTTTATTAATATTTCTTTAAAATAGTTTTGCAGACTAGAGGTTACACCAATTCTTAATATTAATATATTTTGATTAGATCGTAACGTTCATATTTTTGTTTAAAGATTAATTTGGAATCATTTATTTCCAAAGTGGAATTGATGATATTTGTTTCAAAATAAGTATCATCATGAAAATGAAAATTCTCCATCACCTTTTCCTAATAATTGTAATTTTTATAGTATGTTGTAGTAAGTGTATGGCTCAACTTAGCGATACCACCCAACATCATCGCATTTTAATAATTCCTTTTCAGCCTGAATATTACTTAAGCGATTCTGAGCAAGACATCATGCAACAAACACATAAAACGCCTGATGAATATCGTGCATATTTTCGTCGCGTTTTAGATTTGAAGATTGAAGCAACATTATCTACCATTGTTCCATGTATAAGTTTGATGCAGGACACAAGTAAATCCGTTAGAAATGATATGGAAAACTATTATTCTAAAGCTGCATTGAAATATGAATTTCCAATTGCATCAAAGCAAAATAAATCGATAAAAATTAAATCAGAGGTTGCTTCGAAAGAATTAGAAAATCAACACAGTGCTCCACAATATGCCTCCATAAAAGGCGATACTAAATTCATGAATTCAACTGTTCCCGATACAGCATTTTATAAATCACTACTTACAAAATATCATGCGGATTATTTATTATCGATAAATCAATTTGAAATAAAAACAAATTATAAATCATGTATTGATATTGCTAATAGAATATATCGTAGAGAGTTAATGATACATTATTCATTGCTCGATGATAATGGGAAAGTAGTTCAAGGAAATTTTGTAACGACTTATTTTCCATCAAATTCTAATCGAGATACAGAGATTGCTGAACGTGTATTTCCTGAGATTGCCAACCTATTGAAAAGCGCTATTATCGATTTACTAAAATGAAATAATTGATTTCTTTTATCGAAATGCTTTGAAAACAATGATTTAACATATTTATGCAAAAAATTGATTTGGATGTATTTGTTTTTAATTTACATTCGCACCCAGAAATTATTAGTTAATTATACTTAAAAAGTTACTCGTTGAAATTAAGGTAAACTTGGATAATTAGATACAATGTTATTAAAAGTTAATCGTCAATCAATGGTGATTAATTATTGCAAACAAAATCAATAGTTATTAACATTTAACTGTTGGTTTAACCTTCCTCAAGATAAAATATTCGCTTAACTATAAACTTAAATTTGAAGTTCTAAAACCTTAACTTATGAAAAAAACCTTATCAATTTTTATGACAATCGCTGCGTTGAGTTTCTCTTCGGTAGCATTCGCGCAAAAGCCTGTTAAAGGAAGTGTTACTGGAGAAGTTCAGTTAAACTTTCAAACTGGTACTGCTGCAATTGGAGTTGTAGCACCATCATTAAATTTCCGTTACTTCTTAATGGATGATTTAGCACTTCGTCTTAAACTTGCTATTACTTCTACCAAAGACAAAACTGGTGATATTGAAGATAAGACTTCAAGCTTCAGTTTTGCTCCTGGAATTGAGAAGCACTTTACAGGAACGGATAAGCTTTCTCCTTATATTGGATTTGAAATTCCAATTTCTGGTGGAAAAGTTGAACATAAAACACCTGCTGGTTCTACAACAGATAAAACATCTTCATTCGGTGTGAATTTAATTTTCGGTGGAGATTATTATGTTTGGCAATCAGTTTACGTAGGTGCAGAAGTTGCTTGGGGATTTTCTTCAGGAACTTCAACTCCTGATGTAGGTGAAAAAACAACTTCATCAGGATTTAGCTTAGGTGCTAATTCTGGTATCCGTTTAGGAATGAAGTTTTAATTTCAACAGAATTAAATAAAAGAGGCTGTCTCGGAAACGAGACAGCCTCTTTTATTTTTCAGAATAGCTCTTTTTTGTAACTTTGTACGAAAGAAGGACATACCCTGTTCTTGTTTATTATTCCCCAAATATCCGTGAGCGAAAGTTTTGAAATTAGATTACCCCACTTCGAAGGGCCCTTCGATCTCCTGCTATTTTTTATAGAAAGAGATGAACTAGATATACATGATATTCCAATTGCTGGAATTGCAAATGAATTTTTCGAGTACATGCAGCAAATGCAATCTTTAAATATAGAATTAGCGAGTGAGTTTATTCTTGTTGCAGCAACATTGATGCGTATAAAAGTTCGACTACTTCTGCCACGATATGAAAAAGATGAAGAAGGAAATGAAATCGATCCTCGCCAAGATTTAATACGACAACTGCTCGACTACAAACAATTTAAAGCAGCAGCTGAAGATCTAAGAGTAATGGAAGACGATCGGATGATGCGCTTTGCTAGAGGAAATATTCAACAAGAAATTTCTAAGCTATCAACAACAACAGAAACAGGATATGCTGGGGAGCTTAATTATCTTACTCTCTATAAACTTATTGCTACTTTCGAAAAGGTAATGACACGATTTGATGATAGCCAAAATCGCGTTATTCATACTGTCATTCAGCCTAAATATACCATCGAAAATCAACGCGATTATATCACAAATCGTTTGGCAAGAAAGCCACAGTTAAATTTCATGGAAATATTTGAAGAATGTAACAATCGATTGCATGCTGTATTTACTTTCCTTGCATTATTGGAATTATTGCAAAGTAGAATCATTGTAATTTTCATGGGGGAGTCGGGATATAATGATTTTGTTATTTGTACTTTAGAAAGCGCACCTCAACCATCAGCAAATACTAATGCAGACTGATCACCGAGAAATACTACGCCATTTATCTCCTAAACGGATTTTATGGCCCGTATTAATTGGAGTATTGGTAGCAGCATGGCTTTTTTTTAGAGAATTTGATATCAATGCTTTTAATGCAGTAAAATGGACTGGCTCCACAACTTTTTGGTTATCTCTAGCGGTAGTTTCCGTTTTCATTCGTGATTTTGCATACATGATTCGTATTAAAATTTTAACGGATCAGAAACTAGATTGGTATCGATCATTTATCGTAATTATGTTATGGGAATTTAGCTCAGCACTAGCACCAGGATTGATTGGTGGAGGATTCTTTTTCGCCATCTTGATTTTAAGTCGTGAAGGAATTAATATGGGAAAAAGTATTACTGCAATTTTAAATTCTTCTTTTTTGGATGGAATATTTTTAGCAGTGATGGCACCATTGGTTTATTTGATAGCAGGTAAAACTGCCCTTTTTTCAGGTATTCAACTCAATACTGTATTAGGAGAAAGTATCTTTTATACATTTTGGATTATCTATTTTGTAATACTTGCATATAAATTATTTGTAGCGTATGCCTTATTTATAAATCCATATTTTATCAAAGGAATTCTTATTTCCTTATTTTCAACAAGACTTTTAAAAAGATGGAAAGCTGGTGCACTTGAAACGGGTGATCAATTGGTAATCGCATCTGAAGGATTGAAAAATAAAAACATGCGTTATTGGATAATTTCAATGGCATCCACTTTTATTTCTTGGACGGCACGCTATTCAATTGTGAATTGTATTATTCATGCATTTCACAATCAAGAACCTCTTGCTGATTTTGTTGTTTATGGTAAACAAGTTGTGATGGGAATTATTATTTTACTAAGTCCAACACCAGGAGGAAGTGGCATCGCAGAAGTAATGTTCAATGGTTTCTTAGGAGAATTTATCAGCAAAGGATTAGCTCCGACATTAGGTTTGCTTTGGAGAATGATTAGCTATTATCCTTATCTTTTAATTGGTGCTATACTTTTACCAAAATGGGTGCGAGGTCACATAAAAATTGGGAAACTAAAATTGTAATAGTTAAAAATATTTCTTTTATTTTTTCTATTTAGCGAAGAAAAATATGTCGTTAATTTTTTATTTAGTAGTAAAAAAATCTTAATTCACCTTAACAGGTGGTTCCATTATAGCACTGCATTTTTTGCAAGTAAGTAACTCTAAATTATCATAAAATTTATTCATCACTTTAGGAAGTTGAACAACGATATCATCTAATTGAAAATATTCTTCATATAATTTATTATCACATTTTTCACAAAACCACATACAGCAATCTTGTTCATGTTCTTTACGAACACGTTCAATAACTAACCCTATTGTATTTGCTTTACGTTGTGGCGAATGAGGAATATGTGGTGGAAGTAAAAACATTTCACCCTCTCGAATTGTTACATCCACTTGTTTGCCATCTTGAACTGTTCTAACAACAATATCACCTTCTAATTGATAAAAGAGTTCTTCACCATCTTCATAATGATAATCTTTACGTGCATTGGGTCCGCCTACAACCATCACGATAAAGTCATCACTAATTTTAAAAATTTGTTGATTTCCAACAGGAGGTTTTAACAAATGACGATTTTCATCAATCCACTTTTGAATATTGAACGGTGCTGCGAGTGCCATAGGTTAGTTTTTTTGCATCACAAATATATTAAAACTGTTCGCCTAAAATGAAAGACCATGAATTTCTATTCAAGATTGCTGATTACCAAAAAGCGCGGATGGGATTATTGTCCGATATTTGCCAAAATTGATAATTTATGGATTTGAATCTAGCAGGTAAAACCGCATTGGTATGTGGAAGTACGCAAGGAATTGGAAAGGCTGCTGCAATGGAGTTGGCAGTTCTAGGGGCAACCGTTGTATTGATGGCAAGAAATGAAGAACAATTGAAAGCAGTTTATTCGGAGTTAGCAACAAATCATCAACAGCATCATAAATATTTGATCGCGGATTTTTCACAGCCTATGCAAGTTTCACAAGTTGCGAAAACCTATATTTCGGAGGGAAATCAGATTCATATTTTAATAAATAATACTGGTGGACCTCCGGGAGGACCAATCGTAAATGCGACAACAGATGCTTTCGAAAGTGCATTTCAACAACATTTACTTTGTAATCATTTATTAATGCAAGCAGTAGTAGATGGAATGAAACAAGCGCGTTACGGAAGAATTATTAATGTAATTTCTACATCCGTAAAGCAGCCATTAAAAGGATTAGGCGTTTCAAATACAATTAGAGCAGCAGTTGCAAATTGGTCGAAAACATTATCTGTTGAATTAGCACCGTTCGGAATAACAGTGAATAATGTTTTGCCAGGAGCAACGGGAACGAATCGTTTAACAACATTGTTGGGCGCAAAATCGAAACAAACAGGAAGAACTTACGAAGCTTTGGAGCAAGAGATGTTACATGAAATTCCTGCTGCACGATTTGGTTTGCCAGAAGAAATAGGATCTGTAATAGCATTTTTAGCAAGCCCTATCGCTGGATATATCAATGGAATTAATCTTCCTGTTGATGGCGGAAGAACAGGTTCACTATAAGTGAAATAGTAGAAATTATTTATAAGGATTGCAATGAATACAAAAACGAGAAGTAGTTACATAAAAATAATACTATTAATCGTAATGGTAATTATCTATTTGATTTTTTTTAGAAAATCAAATACCAATAATTCTCCAAGAAGTAATGATAAAATTGATCATCGCGAAAAAGATTTTAGGCATAATCATCTTTATTATACAAAGCATGCTAGATGTAGAATGGATTGCCGACATATTGATGAATCAGAAATTAAAGAGATTTTAAACGATGGTGAAATCAATTATGCTAAAAGTGAAATTAATGCTAGCCCTTGCCCTAAATACGCTTTGGAAGGAATGACGCACGATCATCAACATGTTAGAATTATTGTTGGAGATTGTAAGTCGGACGCAAGTATCATTACTGTGATTGACTTAGACCATGATTTCGAATGTGATTGCAAGTAGATTACAATGAAATTCAATCATGAAAATACTATATAGCTAATTAATAATAAGTTGTTTTTTTAAGGATGATTTGTTGTAACGTGAAACTTTAAAAAATGGAATTAATAGTAATTGGTCTTAACTAAATCAACGAACAATAAATGATTTTAATACTTTTATGAAAAAAGGAGAGCGAATCAAAAAAAGAAGAGAATTAATATTTTTTTTGATGTATTATAATGTTTTAATTTTACCTGAGGACTTATAACTGTTGAAGTACTAGAAAAAGTAATATACTAATAGAGAATTGTAAATAATTTAATCAGAAAAAAAAATTGAAGAGATAGTTTAAGTACTCTTCAAAAATAAAATAATCATGAAACGCTTCCTCTTTATATTAATTGGATTTTTGTCATTCATAAATTCACAAGCACAATCTTCACACAAAATAACTTTACAAGAAGCAGTGACGATGGGATTAACGAATAGCCATACTTTGCAAATATCAAAAGCAAAAATGGATGCTGCAAAAGCAAAATATCAACAAGCAATTGATCAAGCTTTACCAACACTGAAATTGTCGGCAGGATATACTCGATTAAGCGATATTGAAGAATTTAAAGTTGATTTCGGAAACACCGGACATCCTGTTGCACTATTTCCAAACATTCCCAATAATTATTCTTCACGACTAGCATTAGGGGAAACTGTTTTTAGTGGATTTAGATTAAAATACGCAATGGCATCCCAACAGTTATTACGTGATGCTTCAAAAATAGATGCTGCAAAAGATTCACAAGAGGTAGTGATGAATGTTATTAATGGATTATTCAATCTGTATAAAATTAATCAAACTCATCAAATCGTTAATGAGAATATTACTCTTGCACAAAAAAGAGTTGATGAAGCAATTAACTGGGAGAAAAATGGAATCGCTACACATAATGAAGTGTTAAAATGGCAATTACAATTATCGAATACGGAACTTGCCAAAATTGATCTTGATAATACGTATGAAGTTTCAAATTTTAATATGAATTTATTACTTGGATTAGATGGCAATCAAAAATTGGATGTTGACTCACTGAGTCTTTTTAGTTCAGTAGCATCAGAATCATTTTCTTTTTATGATGCGAATGGGTTGAAATCACGACCAGAAATACAATCACTTGTATTAAAAAATGAAACGGCTCTAAATTATTATAACATAGCAAAAAATAGTTATTGGCCAATCGTAAGTGTTGGTGCGAATTATTATTATTCTCGCCCTAATTCAAGAATATTTCCACTAGTAGATGAATGGAACTCAACGTGGGATGTTGGAATTAATTTGAGTTTTGATATAATAAATTTATATAGCAATCATCATGTAATTGCTGAAGCACAAGCAAACATCGATCAAACAAAAGCGCAACAAGCACAGTTAACTGATGCTATTCGAAGCGAAGTGAATCAAGCATTCATCACCTATTCTCAATCAAAAGAAAGAGAAAAAGTTTTGCTTCGTGCGGTGGATCAAGCAGAGGAAAATTACCGTATCACAGAAAATAAATATAGAAGTCAACTTGTTTTGCAAACTGAATTGCAAGATGCAGATAATGCATTACTAAAATCACGAATAGAAAAAGTAAATGCAACTGCTGATACACAATACGCATATTACCGTTTGTTAAAAGCATCTGGATTACTCTCAAAAACATATTAATCAAGTAAATACTTTCCAATATTATGTCGGCACAGGAAAAACCAAAAAGCAAATTAATGCCAGTAATTCTGATACTAATTGTATTAAGTTCTATTGGTTATGGAGTAAGTAAATATATTTATTCATTACATCATGAAGATACTGATGATGCACAAATTGATGCGGATATCAGTCCTGTTCTTTGTCGTGTTTCTGGTTATGTACAACAAATTAATTTTGAAGATAATGCGTTAATAAAAAAGGGTGATACACTTATTAAACTTGATGATCGTGACCTCTCAATAAAAGTAGAACAAGCAAATGCTGCTATTCAAAATGCAGAGGCGGGAATCTCTATTTCACAAGCATCTGTAGGAACTGCTCAAAGTAATGTGAGTGTTATGCAATCAGGAATTGAAAATGCAAAAGTACGACTGTGGAAAGCGACGCAAGATTTTAATCGTTATGAAAATTTATTAAAGGCAAATTCAATTACGCAAGTTCAATTTGATGCTTCAAAAGCCGAAAAGGAATCTGCAGAAGTTGCATTACTCATTGCACAAAATCAGTTGCAAGTTTCACAAAAGCAAGTTTTCGCAGCACAGCAACAAATCGCTTCTGCACAAGCACAAAAAACGCAACGCATTGCTGAATTAAATTTTGCCAACTTACAATTATCATATACAGCAGTTGTCGCTCCTGCAACAGGGCATGCATCAAAAAAGAATGTTCAACTTGGTCAGTTAGTAAATGCTGGAAGTCCGTTATGCGCTATTGTTTCAAATGAAGGAGTATTTGTGATAGCTAATTTTAAAGAGACACAATTGGATAAAATGAAAGAAGGACAGCCAGCTGAAATTATTGTTGATGCATTTTCAACTAAAAAAATTACCGGAAAAATTTATCGACTTTCTGCAGCTACTGGAGCAAAATTTAGTTTACTTCCACCAGATAATGCAACAGGAAATTTTGTTAAAGTTGTTCAACGTGTTCCCGTGAAAATTAAATTGGATGAAAAACAAGATTTGATTAATAGTCTTCGACCAGGTATGAGTGTAAAAGTTTCAGTTACGATCGACTAAGAATTTATCCAACTCGAATTATAAATACGATGGCAGTCACTGGATTTCAAAAATGGATCATCACACTTACCGTGATCTTGGCTTCCTTGTTAGAGCTGATCGACACTACTGTTGTGAATGTTTCGTTACCACAAATCATGGGAAATCTTGGAGCTACACTTGAAGATGTTGGTTGGGTGATTACTGCTTATTCAATTGCGAATGTTGTTATCTTGCCAATGTCAGGATGGTTATCAGCGAGGTTTGGAAGAAAAAATTATTTCACATTTTCAATTGTGTTATTTACTGTTGCATCTTTCTTTTGTGGTAACGCACATACTATTTGGGAACTCGTAGCATTTCGTTTTATCCAAGGAATTGGTGGCGGTGCTTTACTAGGAACAGGGCAAGCAATTTTACTTGAAACATGGCCAAAGGATCAACATGGAATGGCGACAGCAATTTTTGGATTAGGTGTTGTTGTAGGTCCAACATTAGGTCCAACATTAGGAGGATATATCACTGATCATTTTTCATGGCCTTGGATTTTTTATGTAAATCTACCTCTAGGAATCATCGCAATGCTACTCGCCTTACAATATATTAAAGATTCTGCTTTGCAATTTAAAAGCACTACTGTGGATTGGCTTGGAATAATTTTATTGACAGTGGGTGTTGGATCATTACAAATAGTTTTAGAAAGAGGAGAGAGTGAAGATTGGTTTGAAACAACATATATAACAGCGCTAACATTTCTTTCTATCATTTCAATTATAACATTTATATGGCACGAATTAAGAACAGAATCTCCTGTAGTTAATTTACGAATATTAAAAAATCGCTCATTAGGATTAGGGATGCTAACAACATTTGTGTTAGGTTTCGGATTATTTGGATCGGTATTTATCTTCCCAATTTTTTGTCAAAATTTATTAGGGTTCAGTGCGCAACAAACAGGAATGTTGTTAATTCCTGGAGGCTTAGCTACAATTTTAATGATGCCGTTTGTAGGAAAAATGTTGCAGAAAAAATTTCCTCCACAAATTATGGCTTCGTTAGGATTTCTAATGTTTTTTCTCTTCACTTATTTTCTTTCAAAAGCAAATCTTAATTCAGGAGAAAGTGATTTTTATTTGCCATTAATTATGCGCGGTGTTGGATTAAGTTTATTATTTGTACCACTTACTACTCTAGCTCTTGGCAGCCTTGAACCAAAAGATATTGCACAAGGAACAGGACTAAATAATATGATGCGACAATTAGGTGGTTCCTTCGGAATTGCAATTATCACTACGTTATTACATCTACGTCAAGGCTTTCACCGAAATGTTTTATTAAGTAAATTCGATATCTATAATTCTGCTTTTCAGGAAAGGATGAATTTGCTCTTGCAGAATTTTAAGTCTAAAGGATATGCTGATATGGATGCTCAACAATTAGCATATAAAGCAATGGAAGGTTCAATTCTAAAGCAAACATTTCTTCTAAGTTATATTGATGCTTTTTGGTTCGTAGGACTTGTTCTGCTATTGAGTATCCCAATCATTTGGCTTCAAAAAATTAAACGTGGCGCACCAATTCCAATCGACGCTCATTAACTATTGCAAATTCTGTGTATTTTTGATGCAACAATAGCCTTAGCATCATGCAGAAAATTCAAAATTATATTAACGGTGAATTGATCGCTCCACAAAGTAATCAGTACATCGATAATATTAATCCAGCAACCGGTAAAGTTTATAGTTTTATTCCTGATAGTGATGAACGTGATGTTGAACTAGCCGTAAGTGCTGCAACAAATGCTTTTCCGAAATGGAGTGCAATGTCTTCCGAAAAAAGATCTGGATTATTAATTAAACTTAGTGAACTTATAAGTCAACATTTAGAACGCTTTGCAATTGCTGAATCAATAGATAATGGTAAGCCAGTTTGGTTAGCGCGACAAGTGGATATTCCACGTGCAGTTGCAAACTTTCATTTTTATGCTACCGCTGCATTGCATCTTTCTACTGAAACACATTCGATGGGAGATATTGCTTTGAATTATACTTTGAGAACACCTATAGGAATCGCTGGATGTATTTCACCATGGAATCTTCCATTATATCTTTTCACTTGGAAAATTGCACCTGCACTTGCATCAGGAAATTGTGTTGTTGCAAAACCTTCTGAAATAACACCAATGACAGCATATTTGTTATCTGAGTTAGCAATTGAAGCTGGTATCCCTCCAGGAGTATTAAACATTGTTCACGGCTACGGACATAAAGTAGGAAAGGCAATAGTTGCTCACCCAAAAATTCCAGCCATTTCTTTTACTGGAGGAACAAAAACTGGAGAAGAAATTGCACGTGTTGCAGCTCCAATGTTTAAGAAGTTATCTTTAGAACTCGGAGGAAAAAATCCTAATATTATTTTTGCTGATTGTGATTTTGAAAAGGCATTAAAAACAACAGTTCGTTCTTCGTTTTCTAATCAAGGTGAAATATGTTTGTGTGGATCAAGAATATTTATTGAACGTTCAATCTATGATAAATTTAAAAATGCTTTTGTTGAAGAAATAAAAAAATTAAAAGTAGGGAATCCATTACAAGATGAAAGTTGGCTAGGTGCAATTGTATCAAAACCACATCTTGAAAAAGTTTTATACTATATCAATTTAGCAAAACAAGAAGGTGGAAAAATTCTTTGTGGTGGAAATCAACTAATCTTAACTGGAGAAAATAGTGAAGGATATTTTTTAGAACCCACTGTTATCGAAGGATTGAAATACGATTGCAGAACGAATCAAGAAGAAATATTTGGGCCCGTAGTTACCTTACAACCATTTGATGAAGTAGACGAAGTATTAATGTATGCAAATAGTACTTCTTACGGATTGGCAGCAACTGTATGGACAGAAAATTTAACACGTGCACATACAGTTGCAGCTAAATTACATTCTGGAATTGTTTGGGTGAACTGTTGGTTGCTTCGTGATTTAAGAACTCCTTTTGGTGGTGTAAAAAATTCAGGTGTTGGACGAGAAGGTGGATTCGAAGCACTGAGGTTTTTTACAGAAGAAAAAAATGTTTGTATTCGATTAGCATAGAAACAATGAATTCAATTATTGAATGTGATTTTATTTTTACAATAGGCACTCTTATTTATAGAGATTCTCAAAATATAATTCTCAACATATAACTATCATGATAACTCTTCAAAACGATCAGATACAAATCTCGGTAAAACCTCATGGTGCCGAACTTTGCAGCATTTTTCATAAAAACAATCAATTAGAATATATGTGGCAAGCAGGTAACGTTTGGCCTAAGCATTCACCACTATTATTTCCAATCATAGGACAGTTGAAGGATAATTATTTTAAATACAAAGGACAAAAATTTGTGTTGCCAAGGCATGGTTTTGCTAGAGTGAAAAATTTCTCACTAATTGAACAGGGACCTAACCGATTAGTATTTAAATTAACACAAGACGAAGAAACATTAAAAGTATATCCATTTCATTTTAACTTAGAAGTGGAATATGCCTTACGTGATGAAACTGTTGTGATAACCTACGTTGTAGAAAATACGAATGCAGAGAATTTATATTTCTCTATTGGTGCGCATCCAGCATTCAAAGTGCCATTGTTAGAAAACGAAAATTACAATGATTATAAATTAGTTTTTGAAAAAGAAGTAACTGCAAATACATGGCCATTAGAAAACGGATTAATAATGGAAAATTCTAAGTCTTTTCTTGATAAAAAAAATGAATTACTTCTCACAAAAGAACTGTTTGCAAATGACGCATTGGTATTTAAAAATTTTGATGGCAAATCAATTCAAATAAAAAGCAAGAATCATGCACATGGATTGAAATTCAATTTGAATGACGCACCATATATTGGTCTTTGGGCTGCAAAGGGTGCTGATTTTATTTGTATTGAACCATGGTACGGCATTGCAGATTCAGTGAACTGTAATCAAGAAATAATTTCTAAAGAAGGAATAATAGCACTTTCACCTAATGATGAATTCTCTTATACGTATTCGATTCAGGTATTTTAATATTAGCGAATTATTGAAAGGTATTCTTACTAGATAATTTTTCTGTTTTCATATTCAAAAAAGACAACTGAATACGGCTTATTCTGAGGTGAAATGGTCAAATGGATGGATGCCTGAATATTGAAAGGATAGAGAATCTCTTAAAAAAATGATTTTTTTAGGAGTCATAAAGGATTTTGAATGTATTTCTACCTCTTATTATTTGTAACTTTGCAGCGCTTTAAAAACTAAGAATTCATGAAACAGGAAACGATGGTTGCAAACGACTTCCAAATTGCTGAAACACTAAAACATTTAGGTATTCAGGAAATAAATAATGGTGCTTGTACAGGCACAAAATGGCTCAACACATCAGGTGATATCATCGAATCGTATTCTCCAGCCGACGGTGCGCTCATTGCTAAAATTCGTCAGGCTACAGCCGATGATTATGAAAAAATTATTCTTACATCGCAAGAAGCTTTTAAAACATGGAGAATGATTCCTGCTCCTAAAAGAGGCGAAGTTGTTCGTCAAATTGGTGATGCATTACGCGCAAATAAAGAACCTCTCGGAAGATTAGTTTCGTATGAAATGGGGAAAATTTATCAGGAAGGATTAGGCGAAGTTCAAGAGATGATCGATATCTGCGATTTTGCAGTGGGTCTTTCTCGCCAGCTTTATGGATTAACAATGTCAAGTGAACGCGTTCGTCATCGTATGTTTGAGCAATGGCATCCAATGGGAATCGTTGGTGTAATTTCAGCATTCAATTTTCCTGTTGCAGTTTGGAGTTGGAATGCAATGTTAGCAATGGTATGTGGTGATGTTGTTGTATGGAAACCAAGTTCAAAAGTGATGTTGTGTTCTATCGCTGTTCATCATATTATTCAAGATGTATTGAAGAAAAACGAAGTACCAGAAGGTGTTGTAAATCTTGTTGCTGGTGGCTCAAAATACGTTGGTGATAATTTCCTTGCTGATAATCGTGTTCCCTTAATTTCTGCTACAGGTTCAACAAGAGTTGGTCGTCGTGTAGGAAAAATTGTTGGTGAACGTTTAGGTAAATCTTTATTAGAATTAGGAGGTAATAATGCAATTATCATCAGTGAAAAAGCTGCCATTGATATGGCATTGCGCGCTACATTATTTGGTGCTGCAGGAACGGCTGGTCAACGTTGCACAACAACACGTAGATTGATAATTCATGAAAGTATTTACAATGGTTTTGTTGAGAAATTAAAAACTGCTTATGCACATATTCGCATAGGACATCCACTAGATTCAAAAACATTAGTAGGCCCATTGATCGATACAACTGCGGTAAATGATTTTACAAATGCAATTGAAAAAGCAAAGCAAGAAGGCGGTAAAGTTATTTTTGGTGGTGATGTATTAAGTGGTGACGGATACGAATCAGGATGTTATGTTGTTCCATGTTTGATAGAAGCAAAAAACAGTTTTCACATCGTTCAAGAAGAAACTTTTGCACCAATATTATATTTGATGAAATACAAAACGATCGATGAAGCAATAGCGATGCAGAATGATGTTCCTCAAGGATTGTCGTCTTCCATTTTTACTCGAGATATGTTGGAAGCAGAAGCTTTCTTATGTCCTGAAGGTTCTGATTGTGGTATTGCAAATATTAATATCGGAACATCAGGTGCAGAAATCGGTGGAGCATTTGGAGGAGAAAAAGAAACAGGCGGAGGAAGAGAATCAGGATCTGATAGCTGGAAGATTTACATGCGTCGTCAAACTAATACTGTAAACTATTCAACAGAATTACCATTGGCACAAGGAATAAAATTTGATTTCTAAAAGCATTAATTTATAAATGAAAAGCTGGTCATGAATTTAATTTCGTGACCAGCTTTTTTATTAGTTTTATATTTTAATTTCGCTTTAAACAATATTAGAAATAAAATGTTACCATGCAAAGATTTACTTTGCAATATAAATTTGAAACATGAAGTCACGTAATTTATTACTAGTAATTATTCTTTCTGCTTTTTTTAATCAAACATCAAATGCTCAAAAGCTAAAGCCAGGATTTGATAAACGTGAGTATATTGAAATGTTAAAAATTACTGCGTACCAAGTAAATAAGGAAATACATAAACACAACATTCCATATCCTGAAAATTTTAAAATGGTATACCGCTCCCCTATTATGGGACTTGAAAACCGTTGGGATTTATGGATCAATGATGACTCTATCGCCGTGATAAGTATTAGAGGAACAAATGGAACTTCTCTCAGCTGGCTTGCCAATTTTTATTCTGCAATGGTTCCTGCTCAAGGTGAATTAACATTAAATGATAGCTTAAAATTTAATTACCATGTTGCTGATAATCCTAAAGCAACAGTACATGTAGGTTGGCTCGCAGCAACGGGATTTCTAGCAAATGATATTATTCCGAAAATTGATTCCTGCTATAAAAAAGGAATTAAAAATTATATTTTACTTGGACATAGTCAAGGTGGTGGAATTGATTATTTATTGACTGCACATTTATATGATTTGATAAAAAGAAATATTCTTCCAAATGATATTCGATTAAAAACATATTGTAGTGCAGCTCCTAAACCAGGGAATTTATATTTTGCTTATGATTATGAAAGTACTACTGCTGGTGGTTGGGCTTTCAATATTGTAAACACTGCTGATTGGGTTCCTGAAACGCCGCTATCAATTCAAATAGTTTCCGACATTAATACAACGAATCCATTTACAGATGCAAAGAAACTTTTCAAGCGACAAAAATTTCCTGTCAATTTAGTTTTAAAACATGTTTACAATAAATTAAATCGACCATCACAAAAAGCACATCGACAATTCGAAAAGTATTTAGGAAGTAAAGCCTTCAATTTTGTTCACAAATCATTACCTCAATTTGTTGAACCAAAATATGCAAATACTACAAATTATACTCGCGCAGGAAATTTTATTATCCTTAAAGCTGATGAAGCCTATTACAAACTTTTTCCAGATAGTAAGGAGAATATATTCGTTCATCATTTTATAGAACCGTATCTGTATCTTACGGAGAAGTTACCTTAAATTGCTGATTTTCAATATTTAAATTCAAATTTCTGGTTAACAATATTATAAGAAAATCATAAATTAAGTTCCAATTAGAAGAGGTTTAAAGATATCAGTACTTGTGTTATATTATCTTCCTAGAAACATTAACCGTATCTTCGCAACGAAATAATAAAAATTATGGCTAAAATAACATTCGAATCAAAGACCAGTCCTTTTTATTCTTCTATGAAAGAAGGCGTTGCTGAATATTTTGCTAAGAATGATATCAAGCAAACAGGAAATATTTATCTCTACATAAAGTTGTTTACTTTAATTCCTGCTGCAATTATAATTTATGTTTTGTTGTTATTTGTTAAGATGCCTGCACTTTATGCGATTTTACTTTGTGCTGCAGAAGGTTTAATATTTTCATTCATTGGATTTAATGTGATGCATGATGCTTGTCATGGAAGTTTTTCAAGTAAAAAATGGGTGAATAATTTCTTAGGATATTCCTTAAATGCTTTGGGTGGAAATGCATTCATCTGGAAACAAAAACATAATGTTGTACATCATACGTATACAAATGTGGATGGTATTGATGATGATATTGCAAAGCTTCCTGTAATTCGCCAATGTGAATCACAACAATGGAATAAGATGCATCGCTATCAACATGTTTATATGTTTTTAGTATATGGATTATCATCTTTTCTTTGGGTGGGTATGATGGATTTTGCAAAATATTTTACACAAAAAATTCATAACACGGATTTACAAAAGATGGATTTTCAAGATCATTTTATCTTTTGGTTAAGTAAAGTATTGTATGTAGTATTTTATGTTGCATTACCAATTTATTTTGTTGGATTCTTACCTTGGCTTGCCGGATTTTTTATCATGCATTTATTTATGGGATTAGTTCTTGCATTAGTGTTTCAGCTTGCTCATGTTGTTGAGAATACAGAATTTATTGATGGTAGTGTTATTGCAAAGTCGGAAGATGAATGGGCGGTGCATCAAGTAAAAACCACTTCCAATTTCGCAACACATAATAAAATTGTTTCTTGGTTTGTTGGAGGATTAAACTTTCAAGTTGAACATCATCTTTTTCCTCGTGTTAGTCATGTTCACTATCCTGCCCTAAGCAAAATTGTAGAGGCGAATTGTATCAAATACAATGTTCCCTATAATCAGTTTCCAACGTTTACTTCAGCACTCGTTTCACACGTTAGATTCATGAAACATCTGGGTGAGAAATAAATATTTTTAAATATTTCTATGCCAGTTTAAATAGAATTTCAGAAGCATCAAAAATGCAATTATCTTTACAGGATCATTGATTAAGATATTTTGAGATGCTAAAAATTGATATTCATACACACATCCTTCCTAGAGATATTCCCGACTTTAAAGCCAAGTTTGGTTATGGAGGATTTATTAGTTTAGATCATCATAAACCTTGTTGTGCAAAAATGATGGTGGATGATAAATTTTTTAGAGAAGTAGAAAGCAATTGTTGGGATGCAGCAACAAGAATTAAAGAGTGTGATGAACACCATGTACATGTTCAAGTTTTAAGTACCGTTCCTGTAATGTTTAGCTATTGGGCAAAGCCTGATGATGCACTTGAGTTAAGTGTCTTTTTAAATGATCACATTGCAGAAATTGTTGCATCCTATCCTAAACGTTTTATTGGCTTAGGAACAATTCCACTTCAATCGCCAGAGCTTGCAATTAAGGAGTTAGAGCGTTGCATGAAAATTGGCTTAAAAGGAGTTCAGATTGGATCACATGTTAATGATTGGAATTTGAATGCACCAGAATTATTTCCTGTTTTTGAAGCTGCAGCTGAATTAGGCGCATCAATTTTCGTTCATCCATGGGAAATGATGGGAACGGATCGCATGACAAAATACTGGCTCCCATGGTTAGTAGGAATGCCAGCAGAAACATCACTCGCAATCTGCTCTATGATCTTTGGTGGAATTTTCGAACGACTCCCAAAACTAAAAGTAGCATTCGCACATGGTGGTGGCTCTTTCCCCTCCACGATTGGAAGAATAGAACATGGATTTGATGTTCGTCCTGATTTAGTTGCAGTAGATAATAATGTTAATCCGCGAAATTATTTAAATCGCTTTTATCTTGATACATTAGTGCATGATCCAATGATGCTCGATTATCTTGTAAAATTAATGGGCGTAAATCAACTTGCACTCGGAACAGATTACCCCTTTCCATTAGGCGAACTTTCTCCAGGAAAATTAATTGAGTCGATGCCTTATGATGATGAAAGTAAAGAAAGATTATTTTCAGGATCAGCACTTGAATGGCTAAATCTAAGGAAGGAAATGTTTGTTTGAAAATTCACAATGCAGAATTCATAATTCGTAATTAAGATCAGGTAGCTATCGGATTTTAATTACGAATTAAATAGTGAACACTCGTGAAATATTAAATCCTAAACGGATTCCTGCATTACTCCATTTATCAGTAGTATGTGCCAGAAATTGATTTTCAACAATGCCAAACGAATTTACTATATGCATCTGAAAAACGTGACCACCAGTTTCGATTTCAAAACCAATTCCTAAGTTGTTATAATATTTTTCATTACTGTAATCGTTGATGTTGTAAGCATACTCAGCTGTTATCGCCATGCTTCTCGTTACTTTGTATCTCAAGCCGCATGACACGCCATAAATATCATTTTTATCAGTAATATGTTGCACTTGATTATAATGTAAAAGATAAGGTGTTAATTGAAATGAAAATTTATTGGTGAATTTTTTTGCAATAATGATTTCATATTCATACGACATTCTGCTGTATTGATGCATGTAAATATCATAACCTACCGTTACTTTTCCATTATCTTTTTGCAAAGTGTAATACATGTTAGCAAGAAGTGTTACACTTAAAGGAACATGATTATCTTCTGTTTGTCTGATCAATCTGTATTTTAAAAAACCATCCATCATTTTTTCATAAGAACTTCTTCCAAGTCCAACCATTAATCGTCCGTTATAACTGTATTCAAGGTCAAGCCGGATATTTGCCGGACCATCTAATCCATAAAAATTTTCTGAGCCAGAATGAAAGGTGCCGAAGCGATGTGAAATCCTGAAGTCCAATGTGCGTTTTCCGAGAACTTCAACTGTTTGCAAATTAATAATTCGTGTTGCTTTGAAAGTTGCAATTGATATGGGATGCGTTTTAGGTTGCGCCTGATCCATAATTTTTGTTATGTCATCTTGACTCCAAGCTGGAAGCGCTAATAACAAACAAGGAAAAAGGAATGATATGATAAATTTTAAGTGACGCATAAATATTAATTTTGTTTTCCTGTGTTAATCCATTTTTGAATAATTGCTATTTGGCAATCTGCTAATTTATTTGCACCCTTTGGCATTTTGGAAAACTTGCCATCTTGATTGATAGAACTCATTAATTGTGTTGTATCAATTGCAATGATATCAGCATAAGAATTTAATCCAATATTAAAATTGGAGGATGTCGAAATCTGATGACAACCTGGATTGTTTGCTCCGCAACTTTCTATCATTATTGGTGCAATATTTTTTGTGTAAGTCATTACTCCAGTTGAATCACATCCACCTGTTGAATTTACATTGGGATGTAACTCTTCTTGATTATCATAATAACAAGAGCTGATGAAAGTAATTGTAAATAACAAACTTACTGCAGCAACGATCGTATTTAAATTTTTTTTTCTCATATTTTAATTGTTCTTTGCACCTTGTTCAATCCAAACATATATTAGTGAAATGTCGTGATCTGAAACATCTCCATTTCCCTTTGGTGGCATCTTGTTAATAGCCCCTTCCAAACCTTTTCCAGTAATAACTTTGTACAACTTACTCTTTCTTGCATTACCTGCTTTTATTCCACCGTAACCCATCATCGCATCGTATCCAATAAGTGAAGGTTGACTCGCATTACTTCCATGACAATTACTACTACCACAATTTGATGCAATGATATTACTGATATCACTAGAATATTTTACTTCTCGAATAGTTGTAAGATCAGTTTGTGTAGTGCACGAAGGTAGCAATGTTAAACAGAAAATAATTCCAAAAGAAATTACACAATAAATTTTTATGTTGTTCATACATTTTTGCTTCACGTAAGTGAAATAATAATGTTAAAGATCGGGAGAATACATCTTCCTTCAGTTTTAAATTTGCCAAAGGAGGATATTTTCGCACTGAGCAAGAAAAAAAGTAGATCGGGAAAAATTTGTATTCTTTTCGGCTTATACGAAGTGAAATTAATGTGATTTTTGCTTCCGAAAACAGTATCTTTGTAACTTAGTTGAAAACGATGAGTGATGCACTAAATCACGAGTGTGGTATTGCCATGATAAGGCTACTTAAGCCGTTGGATTTTTACCTTGAAAAATATGGGACTTCCCTTTATGGAGTCAATAAACTTTATCTCCTTATGGAGAAACAGCATAATCGTGGGCAGGATGGTGCAGGGGTTGCAAGTATTAAGTTAAACATGCCTCCCGGAAAAAAATACATAAGTAGGTATCGATCAGCAGAAAAAAATGCAATTGCCGATATTTTTGCAGTAATAAATCGTCCACTTGAAGAAGTAAAAGAGCATCATCCTGAACTTATCAATGATGTTGAATGGTTAAAAAATAATATTGAATTTACAGGAGAACTTATGCTTGGCCATGTACGTTATGGAACGTATGGAGGAAATACCATTGAGAGTTGTCATCCATTTTTACGACAAAATAATTGGATGACTCGCAACCTTGTTGTTGCAGGAAATTTTAACCTCACCAATGTCGAAGAACTCTTCAATAATTTAGTAGAAGTTGGTCAACATCCACGCGAAAAGGCAGATACTGTTACGGTGATGGAAAACATCGGTCACTTCCTTGATGAAGAAAACGATGATCTTTATTATCGTTATAAAATGGATGGGTTTACGAAGCAACAAATAAGTCCGCTCATAGCTGATAATATTGACATTGGTGGAATCCTTCGCAGATCATCGAAACGTTGGGATGGTGGATATGTGATGGCTGGCATGTTCGGACATGGTGATGCATTCGTTTTGCGTGATCCTTCTGGTATTCGTCCAGCGTGGTATTATACAGATGATGAAGTTGTAGTTGTTACTTCAGAGCGACCACAAATTCAAACGGCCTTCAATATTCCTTTAGTGGCTGTGAAAGAAGTGAAGCCTGGTCATGCATTAATTATTCGCAAGAATGGAAAAGTTTATCAGGAATTAATTAAAGAACCATTACCACGTTTATCATGTTCTTTCGAACGTATTTATTTTTCAAGAGGTAGTGATGCGGATATTTACAAAGAACGTAAAGCATTAGGAAAATTACTTTGTCCAAATATTCTTGAAGCCGTTGATAAAGATTTAAGAAATACTGTTTTCTCTTACATCCCTAATACTGCCGAAGTTGCTTTTTATGGAATGGTGCAAGGCATGGAAGAATATCTTAGTGCTGTTAAGAAGAGAAAAATTTTAGCTCTCGGACCGAATCCAGATCCAGAAAAGTTAGAAGAAATTTTATCGATGCGCACTCGTGCAGAAAAGATTGCAATTAAAGATGCAAAGCTGCGAACATTTATTACAAACGATCATGATCGAACAGATATGGTTGCGCATGTTTATGATGTTACGTATGGAACTGTAAATGCAGGTGTCGATAATTTAGTGGTGATTGATGATTCAATTGTTCGTGGAACAACTTTAAAAAATAGTATTCTTCGAATGCTTGATCGATTAAATCCACGTAAAATTATTATCGTTTCTTCTGCACCACAAATTCGTTATCCAGATTGTTATGGTATCGACATGGCAAAAATCGCAGACCTTGTTGCCTTCAGAGCCGCTATCGAATTGCTAGAAGAAAATAATATGGAACATGTGATTGATGAAGTGTATGAAGCATGTTTAGATCAAGTAAATAATCATGCTGCTAATCCGCAAAATATGATGATGCGAATCTATGAACCGTTTACCTACGAACAAATTTCAAAACGTATTGCAAAAATTGTTACTCCTGATGATTGTTTAGCTGATGTAGAAATTATATATCAAACAATTGACGACCTACATGTAGCATGTCCAAACCATTTAGGAGATTGGTATTTTTCAGGAAATTACCCAACATTGGGAGGTAATCGAGTTGCTTGCCAAGCATTTATTAATTACGTAAATGGAAGTAATGAAAGAGCATATTAAGAGGTTAAAATAATTTTATGTATTTTTAAAGCGTATTAAAACTCGCTGGTATGATCTTTAACTATTTTCGAAAATTACGAAAGCAACAAAGAGCATTAACATTTCATAGATTATTAATTCATCCTGCAGATTTTATCTTTGATATCGGAGCTCATGAAGGACGACGAACTTCACTTTATCAATATTTGGGTGCAAAAGTTTTAGCTGTTGAACCACAATCAGAAGTTTATAGCGTTCTCGAAGATCGTTTTTTAAATGCAAAAAAAATTACTGTTTTAAATAAGGCTGTTTCTGATGTTGAAGGAAAAGAGGAAATAATGATTGGAAATTATTCGGAAGTTTCTAGCTTATCAAATGATTTCATTCAGCGTTTGCCGAATTTAAATGAAGTAAAGTGGGATAAAAAAGAATGGGTTGAGATTACTACACTTGATATCTTAATACAAACGTATGGAATACCTAATTATATTAAAATTGATGTAGAAGGCTATGAAGTAAAAGTACTAAAAGGATTAAGTACAGCAGTAGATAAAATTTCTTTCGAATATAACTTTCCATTTAAAAAAGAAACTCAACTTTGTATTACAATTTTGAGTCAACTTGGAAATTATAAGTTTAATTTTATGCCTTTCGAAGAGATGGCATTTCAGTTACCATCTTATGTTTCTGCCTCCGAAATAATTAAATTTATTGAAGATGCACCAGATGGATTATTAACGGGAGAAGTGTTTGCCTTTTTGCAATCGTGAAATTAAAAAAGAGAGAAAGCATTTTTCATTTGATGCAATGATCGCTTGGTTTTCGTTGCTGTGCTTTTCTTTAGTTACTTTCTTTTGTACACCAAAAGAAAGTGACAGAACAAAATTGGATAACAAATCATTATTGACTCAAAAAATTATTTTCGATAGATGTAATTAATAAAGAAGTGAAAAAAAATGTGTTTTTCTTTGGTTACTTTCTTTTGCACACCAAAAGAAAGTGACAGAACAAAATTGGATAACAAATCATTATTTTTGAAAGGCCTCCCCTTCGCCCTTCAAAGGAGGGACTTTTAATTTTATAAATTTCTCAGGATGTGATTTTCAGGTGAATAAACTTTAATATAACCACGTGCGGCCGAGGTCAAGCGTAAGAGCGAACTATCAATTGATGTCCCGATGAAGTAAATAGAAAGCATTACAATTTGTTTTCACTTAATTGCCGTTGTAAATAGCACATTGTTCAATTGATAGTTGGTTACGCTTGTGTGCTTTTCTTTGGTTACTTTCTTTTGCACACCAAAAGAAAGTGACAGAACAAAA